>JAFLDG010000359.1 GCA_017302495.1 Burkholderiales bacterium | reverse complement strand
GTGGCCACGGTGCAGGCGGCGCCGGTGCCGCCGGGGCCGGGTTTCGCCGGCATCGGCTTCGCCGGCATCCCGCCGAGCCTGGCGCCGCTGGCCGACCGCGTCGCCGTGCCCGCCGGCTACAGCGCGAAGCTGCTGGTCGCCTGGGGCGACCCGATCATGCCCGGCGGCGTCCCCTTCAGCGGCACCGCCACCGAGACCGCGGCACAGCAGGAGAAGGGCTACGGCATGCACACCGACGGCATGCACTTCTTCCCGTTCAGCGTCGGCGGCGTGCCGAGCAGCGATCGCGGCCTGCTGTGCGCGAACAACGAATACACGCACGAGGAGATCCTGCATCCCGACGGCCTGGTCGGCGCCGGCTACACGATCGACAAGTGCCGCAAGTCGCAGGCCGCGCACGGCGTGTCGATCTGCGAACTGCGCCGCATCGGCGGCAAGTGGACGGTGGTGAAGAACTCGCCGCTCGGCCGGCGGCTGACCGGCAACACCCCGATGCGCGTGTCCGGCCCGGCGGCGGGCCACGCCTGGCTGAAGTCGAAGAAGTTCGACATCGAGTCCACCGGCTCGGTGGACACCGGCGGCTTCAACGACGGCTACACCGCCTGGGGCACGCTGAACAACTGCGCCAACGGCTACACGCCCTGGGGCACCTACCTGAGCTGCGAGGAGAACTGGAACGGCTACTTCGCGGCGCCCACTGGCGGCGCGCAGATCCCACCCGAACTCGAGGACCAGAAGGCGCAGATCCTGGCCAACCGCAACCGCTACGGCATCAGCACCACCGGCTTCGGCTATCGCTGGCATGAGGTGGATCCGCGCTTCAACGCCGACACGAACCCGTTCGAGCCGAACCTCTTCGGCTGGGTGGTCGAGGTCGACCCCTTCGATCCGGCGAGCACGCCGGTCAAGCGCACCGCCCTCGGCCGCTTCAAGCACGAGAGCGCGCAGCACGTGGTCGACAAGGACGGCCGGCTCGCGCTCTACATGGGCGACGACGAGCGCAACGAGTACATCTACAAGTTCGTCAGCGCCGGCCGCTTCGACCCGACGAACCGCGCCGCCAACCGCGAGCTGCTGGACAAGGGCACGCTGTACGTCGCGCGCTTCGACCGCAACCTCACCGGCCGCTGGATCCCGCTGCGGCCCGGCACGCGCGGCGTGAACGGCGCGGCGCTGCGCGACCATCCGAACTTCGCCGGCGCCGACGATGCCGAGGTGCAGGCCAAGATCCTGATCCTCACGCGCCAGGCGGCCGACGCGGTGGGCGCGACGATGATGGACCGGCCGGAGTGGACCGGTGCGCGCCCGCGCATCGGCGGCTTCGACGAGATCGAGGTCTACTGCACGCTGACGAACAACAACCGCCGCGGCACCAGCACGCCGAGCGTGAACAACCCCGACGGCTCCACCGCCGCCGGCTCGGCCCGGCCGCCGGTGGACGCGGCCAACCCGCGCGAGAACAACCTCTACGGCCACATCATCCGCTGGCGCGAGCACGGCCGCTCGGTGGCCGCGACCCGCTTCAGCTGGGACCTGTTCGTGCAGAACGGCGACACCGCGACGACGAAGGCGCCGCTGCCGACGAACGACTTCAAGGGCAACATCGTCGACGACCCGAACGGCAGCGCCGACTACGGCGCACCCGACGGCCTGTGGTTCGACCCCTTCGGCCGGCTGTGGGTGCAGACCGACCAGGCCGGCGACGGCGCGGGGGACTGGGTGAACATCGGCGCGAACTGCATGGTCTGCGCCGACCCGAACACCGGCCAGACGCGCCGCTTCCTCACCGGCCCGCCGAACTGCGAGGTCACCGGCGTGACGATGACGCCCGACGGCAAGACCCTGTTCGTCGGCATCCAGCATCCCGGTGAGGACGCGCTGGCGGCCGACCCGACGCAGTTCTCCAACTGGCCGCAGGCGCAGTGGGCGACCGCAGCCGACGGCGCGACGCCGTTGCCCGGCGGCCGGCCGCGCGCCGGCGTGGTCGTGATCACCAAGGACGACGGCGGCCCGATCGGCAGCTGAACCGCATCGCACACCGAGGAAAGAGCCATGAACAAGACCTTCCTGATCGCGATCGCGCTGGCCGGCGGCGCCGCGCTGCCGGCGCACGCCGTGCTCGCCACCGATGCGGCGCAGATCGGCAACGCCGCGCTGATCGACTTCGACGGCTACGACGGGCTGCGGACGACCGGCCCCGAGGCGCTGAGCCGCCGCGTCACCTTCAACGGCGACGCCGGCAGCGAACTCGGCGCCTTCGTCCGCGACCTGGGCGACAACGGCGCCTGGGGCGCCGGCGAGCGCTTCGCCGCCGGCGGCTTCAGCGGCGAGCTGCGTTTCCGGTTCGACGGCACGACGCGCGCCGCGGGCGCCTTCGTCAACCACTACGCCGGCGGCGGCCTGCCGTTCGCGCTGGCGGTCACCGCCTATGGCCTCGGCGGCGAAGTGCTGGAGACGCACACCGTCACCGTCGACACCGCGTTCGACGGCTACAACGACGGCCTGTTCGTCGGCATCGCGCGCGCGCAGCGCGACATCCAGGCGCTGTCGTTCAAGGGCAGCAGTGTCGTGCTCGACGACTTCGCCCACAGCGTGCCGGTGCCCGAGGCCGGCAGGTCGGCGATGCTGCTGGCCGGGCTGGGCATGGTCGGCCTGCTGCTGCGCCGCCGGCCGCCGCGCGGCTGATCCCCACGTGCGTTCACGAGGACAGGGAGCCTGGCGAGGGCGGCTGACGGCGCTTCACCGGCGTTCAGGACCGCATGTCGAACTCTTGCTTGCGGCCAGGAGGAGACGGTCAGATCGCCCCTGGGCTGCAGGCCGCCGCGCACCGTCACATCCCCCTTGAATTCAGTCTCGAGCGCGGCAATGGCGGTTTCTTCGGCGGTCGCCGCGTCGGCGAGGTACTGCCGGGCCAGCTCAACTGACTTGCCCGGCTCGAGCGCCGCCGGGGAGTCTTCGAACGGCACCGTGACCGAGGCCACGTCAACATCGCTGAGGGCGTCTACGACCGGGCCGGTCGCCAGCGCCTCGAGCTGGGCCTGCACCGGCGAGCATGAGCAGGCCAGGTAAACCAAGCCGTTCCGTGTGGTTCTTGGTTGGTATTCGATCGACGCGACGCCCAGCCACGCCCGTGCCTCAGCCGTGGGCTGCGGCCGACAAACGGGCCGGTTTCAGGTTTCACGCGCCTGTTGCCTAGGCGACGACTTCGAGGCCGCGCTTTTGCACCAGGTGCAGCAGCTTGAGGGCGGTGCCCGTGGGCTTCTTCTGGCCGATCTCCCACTTCTGCACCGTCGAAAGACTGGTGTTCAGCAGGCGGGCAAAGACGGCCTGGCTCACCCGCGTGGTCTCGCGGATGTGTTTGATTTGCTCGGGTTGCAGCGGCTCGACCGGCGGCAGGCAGAGCCGGTCGAATTCACGCAACGTGACTTGATCCATCACGCCTGCCTTGTGCAGGCCTTTGGCCGTGTCGTGCACGGCGGCCAGGATCGGAGACTTGGTCTTTCGCATCGCAATCCACCTCTGTCAGTTCACCGGCACGTTCCGCCTTGCCGAGCGCCTGCGGCGTCAGTGACAGCAGGTGCGCCGCCAACTTCTTCAAGGCCTCGGTCTCATCCTTGTCGATGTTGCTGCGCTCGTTCTTCGGGAAGCCGAACAAGAACACCCAGCGGTTGCCCTTGTTCGTGGCGACCAACGTGCGATAGCCGCCGCTCTTTCCCTGCCCAGCCCGTCCAATCCGCTTCTTGACCAGTCCGCCGCCCAGGTCGGCATCGATCAGGCCGCGCGTCATTTCCCGCACGGCGGCACAGAGGCTGGACGCGGCCAATCCTTCCTTGCGTGCCCAGCGGTCGAACCACCGGGTCATGTATACCGCCATGCTCGGCTCCCCACTTGGCATTCTATAGCACTGAGTGCTATGGTGGCGCAAGCGCCGAGCTGGACGCGCGGCCGTGCTGCGTCGCCGGCGACCGGCGGATCGCCCGGTCGATCGCACCTCAGTTCAAGGCCAGCCGCCCGGCATAACCGGTCATCTCGAGATAACCGCTGCCGACACGGCGGCCGGCGGCGTCGAGCAGCTCGCTCAGGCCTTCCCAGTAGACCGTGCCGGTGTTGCCGCGGCTGTCCAGTTCCTGCGCGTCGAGCCGCGCGCGCACCTCGAAGCGGCCGGCAGGCGTCTCGACGCGCCACTGCAACGGGTAGCGCGCGCCGGTGGCCGGGCTCGCCCATGTCCGGCCGGGGACGAAGCGCACCGCGTCGGCCGCGAAAGTCTGCAGCCGGCCGTCGCCGGTGCGGAAGCTGCCGCCGGCCCACAGGCTCGAGCCGTCGGCGCGGCGCAGGCGGAACGCGGTGAGGGCGCCG
>JAFLDG010000358.1 GCA_017302495.1 Burkholderiales bacterium | reverse complement strand
CGCCGGGCCGACCCCGGCGGACGCGCAGACGCCCGCCGCGATCGAGGGGGCCGACGCGGACGTGGAAGCGGAGGCGGCGCTCCCTGCGCCCGTGGCGCGCGGCGGCTGGATGCAGCGCCTGCGCCAGGGCCTGCGCAAGACCAGCAGCGGCATCGCGCGTGTCTTCACCGGCGTGCGCATCGACGAGGCGCTGTACGAGGACCTCGAGACCGCGCTGCTGCTGGCCGACGCCGGCCTGCCCGCGACCGAGGCGCTGCTCGACGACCTGCGCCGGCGCGTGAAGGAGGCCAAGGCCACCGAAGCGGCCGCGGTGCGCGGGCTGCTCGCCGACGCGATCGCCGCCCAGCTCGCGCCGCTGCAGCAGCCGCTGGTCGTCGGGCGCGAGACGCCGACCGTGATCATGGTCGTCGGCGTCAACGGCGCGGGCAAGACGACGAGCATCGGCAAGCTCACCGCGCACCTGGCCCGCGCCGGGCGGCGCGTGCTGCTCGCCGCGGCCGACACCTTCCGCGCCGCGGCGCGCGAGCAGCTGCTGGCCTGGGCCGACCGCAACCGGGTCGAGATCATCAGCCAGCAAGGCGGCGACCCGGCGGCGGTGAGCTTCGACGCGGTGACCGCCGGCCGCGCCCGCGGCTGCGACGTGGTGATCGCCGACACCGCCGGCCGCCTGGCGACGCAGGCGCACCTGATGGAGGAGCTGAAGAAGATCAAGCGCACGATCGCCAAGGCGCAGCCCGGTGCGCCGCACGAGGTGCTGCTGGTGGTCGACGGCAACACCGGCCAGAACGCGCTGGCGCAGGTCAAGGCCTTCGACGACGCGCTCGGCCTGACCGGGCTGATCGTGACCAAGCTCGACGGCACCGCCAAGGGCGGCGTGCTCGCCGCGCACGCGCGCTGGTGCGCGCAGCAGCAGCGCCGGATTCCGGTCTACTTCATCGGCGTCGGCGAGACCATCGACGACCTGCAGACCTTCGACGCGACCGAGTTCGCGCAGGCGCTGGTGGCCTGATCAGCCGCCGGCCGCGCGGGCCCGCGGCGCCAGCTCCATGTCGTCGAAGAACGCCGACGGCACCGGCTCCATCGCCGCGTCGTAGGCCTGGTCGCCGTCGGCGAGCAGTTCCTCGATGTCGGCCACCGGGATCAGCGGCATCGCCCGCGACGGCGTGGCCGGCCGCGCGGCCGCAGCCGTCGCCGCGGCTGCGGCCACGGCCGCACCGGTCGCCGCCGCGGCACCGGCCGGCGTGCCGACCCGGCGCTGCAGTTCGACGCCGATCAGCTGGCGCACGTCGGAAACCGCCGGCAGCTTGCCCTCGCGCCAGGTCTGTACCAGGATGCCGGCGGCCTCGAGCACGCGCACCATGCGCTCGTGCCGGCGCCGGCTGCGCTCGGTCTGGTCGACCGGCCGGATGTCGATCACCGCCAGCACCCGCGAGCCGGCGTCGCAGACGAGCAGGTCGGCGCTGAGGCCGCCGACGCGCTGCATCCATTCGCTGTACGAGTGCCGCGTCGGCACGCGCAGGAAGCGCGACAGCGGCACCTGCGCCAGGACCAGGAAACCCGGCAGCGCCTGGCGCAGCAGGTCGTAGGCCTGGCGTTCGTCGACGGTCAGCACGCGCGCGGCCTCGGGCGGCCAGGCCTGCACCGTGTCCAGCGCCTCGCGCCGCGGGTCGGCCCGGGGGGCGGTGCGCGCCTGGCGGCGGCGCCAGATCAACAGCGGCAGCAACAGCAGCGCGGCGAGCAGCGCGGTGGCGGCAAGGGGATCGCTCAGGCCCATCGGATGGTCTTGGTCAGGGTGAAGCCGCACCCTAGGGCCGCGGCCGCGTGGCGTCAACGCACGCGGACGGTAGATCGTATCGGCGTGTTGCCGGCTGAAGGGTGGCCGGCGCGGAAGCGGACGTTTGCGAGAAATCGTGCGCGCTCGGTGCGCTCGGCGCGATCGCCGTTGTCGGCGCGTTCAGCGCGCTCAGCGTGCGAAGGGGTTCGCCCCGCCCATGCGGCGCATCATCTTCATCAGGCCGCCGCCCTTCATCTTCTTCATCATGCCCTGCATCTGCTCGAACTGGTTGAGCAGGCGGTTCACCTCCTGCACCTGCACGCCGGCGCCGGCGGCGATGCGGCGCTTGCGGCTGGCCTTGATCAGCTCGGGCTTGCGCCGCTCGAGCGGCGTCATCGAGCAGATGATGCCTTCCATCCGGCGCACGTCGCGCTCGGCGCGGTCCATGTCGGCGCCCTGCGCCTTCGCCGCGATCTGGCTCGGCAGCTTGTCCATGAGCCCGGACAAGCCGCCCATCTTCTTCATCTGCGCGAGCTGCTCGCGGAAGTCGTCGAGGTCGAAGCCGCCGCTCTTGACCTTCTCGGCCAGCTTCTGCGCCGCGGCGACGTCGACGCCCTTCTGCACCTCCTCGACCAGCGCGACGATGTCGCCCATGCCGAGCACGCGGCCGGCGTGGCGCTCGGCGTCGAAGACTTCGAGCCCGTCGATCTTCTCGGACACGCCGGCGAACTTGACCGGCGCGCCGGTGATCGCGCGCACCGACAGCGCGGCGCCGCCGCGCGCGTCGCCGTCGAGCTTGGTGAGCACGACGCCGGTCAGCGGCAGCGCCTCCTTGAAGGCCTTGGCGGTGTTGATCGCGTCCTGGCCCTGCATCGCGTCGACGACGAACAGCGTCTCGGCCGGCTTCAGCACCGCGTGCAGCTCGCGGATCTCGGCCATCAGCGCCTCGTCGATGCCGAGCCGGCCCGCGGTGTCGACCAGCAGCACGTCGAAGTAGTGGCGCTTCGCGTGGTCGAGCGCGGCGAGCGCGATCTCGCGCGGCTTCTGCTCGGACATGGACGGGAACCATTCGGCGCCGGCCTGCTTCGTGACCGTCTTCAACTGCTCGATCGCCGCCGGGCGGTAGACGTCGGCCGAGACCGTGAGCACCTTCTTCTTGCGCTTCTCGGTCAGCAGCTTGGCGAGCTTCGCGGTGGTGGTGGTCTTGCCCGAGCCCTGCAGGCCGGCCATCAGCACGACCGCCGGCGGCTGCACCGCGAGGTTCAGCTCGGCCACCGGCTGCAGCTTGCCGTCGGCATCGGCCTGACCGATCGTCGCCGCCAGCTCGCGGTGCACGATGCCCACCAGCGCCTGGCCCGGCGACAGCGAGCCGACCACCTCCTGGCCGAGCGCCTTGTCCTTGACGCGGGCGATGAAGTCGCGCACCACCGGCAGCGCCACATCGGCCTCGAGCAGCGCCATGCGCACCTCGCGCAGCATGTCCTGCACGTTGCTCTCGGTGATGCGCGCCTGGCCGCGCATCGTCTTGACCAGGCGCGACAGGCGCTCGCTGAGGGTGGAGGCCATCGGGGGATGCGCGCCGCGAGAACCGCGGAGCGCGAAAGTACACTTGGCGGATGATTTTATCGCCGGCCTTCGCAGCAGCCCCCGGTGCGGGCTGGCTCGCGGCGGGGGCGGCGGCGGCCTATGCGCTGGCCGCGTTGCCGGGGCAGGGCGGCGGGCGGCGCTGGCCGGCGGCGTTGGTGGCCGGCGTCGTGTTCCACGCCGGGCTGCTGATCGTCGACATTGCCGGCGTCGGCCGCGACCCGCCGGGCACGCGGCTGGGCTTCGCGCCGGTGCTGTCGCTCACCGTGTGGCTCGTGCTCGCGGTGCACACCGCCGAGAGCCGGCTGGTGCCGCTGCCGCAGGTGCGCCGTGTGCTGGCGCTGATGGGCGTGGCGGCGGTGGTGCTGGCGTGGTTCGTCCCGGGCGACGTGCGGGTGCTTGCCGGCTCGCCCTGGGCGCCGCTGCACTGGCTGCTCGGCGTGGCGTCGTACGGCCTGTTCGGCGCGGCGGTGCTGCACGCGGCGATGCTCGATTCGGCCGAGAAGCGCATGCGCACCCGCGCCGCCGGCGTACCGGGCGGCTTCGGTATGCCGCTGCTGCAGCTCGAGCGGCTGACCTTCCGCTTCGTCGAGGCCGGTTTCGTGGTGCTGACAGCGGCGTTGCTGCTCGGCGTGATCACCACCGCACACTGGCGCTGGGACCACAAGACCGTGTTCTCGCTGCTCGCCTGGCTGGTGTTCGCGGCGCTGCTGGCCGGGCGGCGGCTGCAGGGCTGGCGCGGCCGGCGCGCGACGCGCTGGCTCTATGCCGGCACCGCGCTGCTGCTGCTGGCCTACGCGGGCTCGCGCTTCGTGATGCAGATCGTGCTCGGCCACGGCGGCGATTGATCAGGACCCCTGCGCGGTGAAGTTTCTCGTCGTCGCCCTCGTCGTCGGCATCGTCGTCTGGCTGCTCGTGCGTGGCCACCGCGGCGAGCGGCCTGCCCGCCGGCGCGACGCCGCCGGCGCGACGCAGCCGATGGTGGCCTGCGCGCATTGC
>JAFLDG010000357.1 GCA_017302495.1 Burkholderiales bacterium | reverse complement strand
CCGAGCTGCGCGCCACCGAGGACGCGCTGCGCCTGGCCGACGCCGCGAACGACGCGCTGCGCCTCGGCGTGGCCTACGGCGCGCTCGGCAAGTACCACGAGCCGCGCGACGCCGACCGGGCCTTCGCCTGCTACCAGGACAGCGCCGAGTTCCTGCGCCAGGCCGGCATCGGCGATGCCGCCGACGGCGACGCCGATGTCGTGGTCGCGTACGTGAACACGCTGGTCAAGCTGGCCTGGCTGTACCTGCTGCGCAACGACCCGCGCGCGCAGGCGGTGCTCGAACGCGCGGAGGCGCTGCGCGAGCGCTGCGCCGGCGCGCCGGATGCGGTGGCGATGCTGGAACAGGTCTGGGGCGAATACTGGCGGCGCAGCGGCGACTTCAAGCGCGCGCTCGAGCACAAGCACCGCGCGCTGCTGGTCTACGAGCGGCTCGGCGACCGGCAGTCGGTGCTGAAGACCTACACGAACCTGAGCCTGATCTACGGCGACGCGAAGGACTTCGCGCGCGCGATCGACTACTCGCAGCGCGTGCTCGACCTCGCGGCGCGGCTGCAGGTCGAGCCCGAGACGGTCGCGTCGACGCTGCTGAACCTGGGCGCCGCGTACTTCCGGCAGGGCAAGCACGACGCCGCGATCGACGCCTACCGGCGCGCACTCGAGCTGGCGCAGCAGGCGCGGCTGCCGGTGCTCGCCGGCCGGGCCCACTACAACCTGGCCGAGGCGCACTACCGTCGCTTCCAGGCGCTGGACGACGCCGAGGACGAGCGCCTCGGCGACGCGCACACCGCCGCGGCGCTGGCGCTGCCGCCGGACGACGGCGACGCGGCGTCGGCGGATCAGACCCGGCAGCTGAAGGCGCAGATCCTCGGGCCGCGCGACCACGAGTTCGCCGACCGGCTGCTGCCGGGCGAGTTCGCCGCGCACTTCGAGGCGATGGCGAAGATCCAGCGCCAGCGCGCCGCGCTCGCGCTGCCGCTGGCCGCGCCGGAGCGCGCGGCCGCGCACCTGGCGATCGCGGCCGCATACCTGGAGATCTCGGTCGAGGAGCGCGAGGCGGCGGTCGCACTGATCCACAAGCACGGGCTCGGCGCGCGCTTCGACGCCGAGCTGCAGGCGCTGCAGCAGGTCTTCGGCCGCGCGCTGAGCCGCGAGCAGCAACTGGCCGCGCGCTGGCGCGAAGCGACCGCCGGGCTGCTGCCGGCCGAACGCGCGCAGGCGCTGCTGCAGCACCTGCTGCAGACCGGCTCGATCAACAAGAGCGGCTACGCGCAGCTGTGCGGCACCGGGCTCGCGACCGCGTCCAAGCACCTCGGCCAGCTCGCCGAGCGCGGCGCGCTGCAGCAAAGCGGCCGCGGGCCGAGCACGCGCTACCGGCTGCCGGATTGAACCCGGCGCGGCCGCGCTCGCCCGGGCCGCGGCTTCAGCCGCGGCGGTTGATCTCGTCGATCTGCTGGTTCAGCGTCCAGTAGTCGTACAACCAGCCCAGGCCGAGCAGGCCGGCGGTCAGCAGGTAGACGATGCCGGTGACCCACTTGCCGAGGTACATCCGGTGCACGCCGAACAGGCCGAGGAAGGTGAGCAGCACCCACGCCAGCGAGTAGTCGATGCGGCCGGCCACGAAGCGCCGGTCGGCCTGCCGGTCCATGGCCGGGATCAGGAACAGGTCGATCAGCCAGCCGATGCCGAGCAGGCCGAGCGTGAAGAACCAGATCGTGCCGGTGACCGGCTTGCCGTAGTAGAAGCGGTGCGAGCCGGTGAAGCCGAAGATCCACAACAGGTAGCCGATCAGCTTGGAATGGCTGGCGCGGTCGGTCATCGTTTGCTCCGCTCGGGGCGGCGGCCGGCGGCGCTCACTGCCAGCTCAGCGCGCCGATGTCGTTGGCGAACAGCGGCACGTCCTTCCACAGCCCCTTCAGGCGCGCGTTCGCGACCGTGATCCAGGTCGGCTGGTACAGGTAGGCGGCCACCGCGTCTTCGGCCACCAGGCGCTGCAGGTCGCCCATCAGCCGGTTGCGTTCTTCGATCTTCGGCGTGGCCTGCACCTGCGCCCACAGCTCGTTGAACTTCGGCGATTCGTAGCCCCAGTAGTAGTTCGGCCGGGCGAAGTTGCCGAAGTCCAGCGGCTCGACGTGCGCGATCACCGTCAGGTCGTAGGCCTTGTCCTTGTACACGCCGGACAGCCACTGCGCCCACTCGACGTTCTCGATCTTGGCCTTGATGCCGACCTTGTCGAGCATCGCGGCGATGACCTCGCCGCCCTGGCGCGCGTAGGGCGTCGGCGGCAGCTTCATCGTCAGCTCCAGCGGCAGCGGCACGCCGGCCTGGTGCAGCAGCGCGCGCGCCTTCGCCACGTCGTAGGCGTTCATGCCGGTCAGGTCGACGTAGCCGGGCGCGCCGGGGGTGTAGTAGCTGCCGATCGGCACGCCGAAGCCGTCGGCCGCGCCGTCGATCACCGCCTTGCGGTCGATCGCCGCCGCGATCGCGCGGCGCACGCGCACGTCGTCGAGCGGCTTGCGCTTGTTGTTGATCGCGACGATGGTCTTCGCGCGCGAACCGCCGATCAGGATCTGGAAGCGCTTGTCGCGCTTGAACTGCTCCAGGCTGCGCCCCGCGGCCACGCGCGGGAACGCATCGACGTCGCCCGACAGCAGCGAAGCCACCTGCGCCGCCGGGTCGTTGATGAAGCGGATCGTCGCGCGCCGCATCGCGATGCCCTTGGCGTTGCGGTAGCCGTCCCAGCGCCCGAGCGTGATCGACGAGCCGCGGTTCCAGGCCTCGACCTTGAACGGCCCGGTGCCCACCGGCTGGGTGTTGTTCGTCGCCACGCTCTTCGGCTCGACGATGATCGCGGTGCCCTGGCCGAGCTGGAACAGCAGGTCGGGGTTCGGGTTCTTCAGCGTCAGCGTGACCGTGTGCGGATCGGGCACGGCGATGCTCTCTATGTTCGCGAACATCGCCTTGTCCTTGTTCACGCTGTCCTTGGCCGCGGCACGCTCGAACGAGAACTTCACCGCCGCGGCGTCGAAGGGCTCGCCGTTCTGGAACTTGACGCCCTTGCGCAACCTGAACGTCCAGCTGCGGTTGTCGGGGCCCACGCTCCAGCTCTCGGCCAGCAGCGGCGTGATGCTGCCGTCGCCGTTCACCTTGGTCAGGGTCTCGAACACGTTGTACAGCACCACCTCGGCGATGGCCGAGGCCGCGCCGGCGGTCGGGTCCAGCCCCGGCGGCTCGAGCGTCATTGCCAGCACCACGCCGTCCTTCTTCGCCTGGGCGTAGGCGGGGGGTGCCGAGACGGCCAGGCCCAGCGCGAGGGCGCCGAGCAGCGGAGCGAGGCGGCGACGGGAGATCGGGTTCATCGGGGCGGGCTCCTGCGGCGGCGGCGATGCGGTGCCGCGACGGCGGCGATTCTGGTCGCGCCGGCCGCAGAATGCGCAGCGGAACAACCCTCGATCCCCGGAGACGAAAGAATGCTCGCGATCATCGGCGGCACCGGCCTGTACGAGCTGGCCGGCATGCAGATCACGCACACGCACGCCGAGGCCACGCCCTTCGGCGAACCGTCGGGCACGATCGTCCAGGGCCGGCTCGGCGGGCGCGAACTGCTGTTCCTGGCGCGCCACGGCCAGGGCCACAAGCGGCTGCCGCACGAGGTGAACTACCGCGCGAACGTCTTTGCGCTGAAGCGCGCCGGGGCGACGATGATCCTCGGCTTCTCGGCCGTGGGCAGCCTGGCCGAGGACGTGCACCCGGGCGACCTGGCGCTGCCGACGCAGTACGTCGACTGGACGCGCGGCCGGCGCGCGGGCAGCTTCTTCGGCGACGGCGTGGCCGCGCACGTCTCCACCGCCGAGCCGGTGAGCGGCGCACTGGTGGGCTGGGTGGCGGCGCAGGCGGCGACGCTCGGCATCCCGATCCACCGCGACCTGGCCTATGCCTGCGTCGAAGGCCCGCGCCTGGGCACACGCGCGGAGAGCCACTTTCTGCGCCAGGCGGCCGGCTGCCAGCTGGTGGGCATGACCAACGTGCCCGAGGTCTTCCTCGCGCGCGAGGCGCAGATCGCCTACGCGACCGTGTGCATCGTCACCGACTACGACTGCTGGATGGACGACCCGAGCCAGCACGCGAGCGTGCAGGCGATCCTGCAGCGCTACGGCCAGAGCCTGGCGCGCGCGCGCACGCTGCTCGACGCGCTGCTCGCCGGGCCGCTGCCCGAGCCCGAAGGCGCGATCCGCAGCGCGCTGCGCGACGCGATGATCACGCCGGACGCGGCGCTCGGTGCCGAGC
>JAFLDG010000356.1 GCA_017302495.1 Burkholderiales bacterium | reverse complement strand
CTCGGCGCGGGCGCGCAACGCATCGAGGCGCCGGCCGGGCAGATCGCGTGGCGCGCGACGCCGTCGCCGATCCCGGTGAGCCGGCACTTCGCGCTCGACATCGAACTCTGCCCTGCCGCCGGGCAGCCGATGCCGGCCGCGATCGGGGTGGACGCAACGATGCCCGAGCACCGCCACGGCATGAACTACAAGGCCAGCGTCACCCCGGCCGGCAGCGGGCGCTGGCGCGCCGAAGGGCTGCTGTTCCACATGCCGGGGCGCTGGGAGCTGGTGTTCGAGTGGCGCGATGCGGCGGGCACCATGCGCCGGCTGGCACAGCGGCTCGACGTCGAATGACGGCATGAGCCCGCCGCGGGTGGGTGCCGGGCGCCCGGCGCGTTCGATAGCCGCCGCCTGCGGCGCGACACTGGCACTGCTGCTGCCGGCGGTCGGCCCGGCCGAGCCGCTGCCGTCGCCGCTGACCGACGCGCAGATCCCGCGCATCGTCGCGCTCGGCCCTTGGCCGCCGCCGGTGGTGCCCGACCCGTCGTACCGCGTGGCCGGCCTTCCGGCCGCGGTTGCCTTCGGCCAGCGGCTGTTCAACGAGCCGGCGCTGTCGGCGAACGGCCGCATCGCCTGCGCGAGTTGCCATCAGGCGGCGCGCGGCTTCAGCGACGGCCTCGCGCGCGGCCAAGGGTTGCAGCGCGGCGACCGCAACACGCCCGGGCTGCTGAACGTGGGCGGGCAGCGCTGGTTCGGCTGGGACGGCGCGAACGACAGCCTGTGGGCGCAGAGCCTGCGGCCGCTGCTCGATCCGCGCGAGATGGGCGGCAGCCTCGGCTCGGTCGCGCAGGCCGTGCGCACGACGCCGGCGCTGCGCGCGGGCTACCGCGCGGCCTTCGGCGAGCCGCCGGGCGCCGACGACGAGCGCGTCGCGGTCGACGCGGCCAAGGCGCTCGCCGCCTACCAGGCCACGCTGCGCAGCGGCCGCACGCCCTTCGATCAGTTCCGCGACGCAGTCGCGCGCGGCGACCGCGAGGCCGCGGCACGCTACCCGCCGGCCGCGCAGCGCGGGCTGGCGATCTTCGTCGGCCGCGGCCGCTGCTGGGTCTGCCACGGCGGGCCGAACTTCAGCAACGACGAGTTCCACGACATCGGGCGGCCGCATTTCGCCGAAGCCGGCCGCGTCGACCCGGGCCGCCACGGCGGCATCCGCGCACTGCAGGCCAGCCGCTACAACCTGCTCGGCCCGTTCAACGACGACTTAACGCGCGCGACCGCGACGAGCACGCGCCATGTCGCGCTCGAGCACCGCCACTGGGGCGAGTTCAAGGTGCCGTCGCTGCGCAACCTGGCGCTGACCGCGCCCTACTTCCACGACGGCAGCGCGGCCACGCTGCGCGACGTGCTGCGCCACTACTCGGAGCTGAACGAGGAGCGGCTGCACGCCGACGGCGAACGGCTGCTCGTGCCGCTGCGCCTGGGCGACGCCGAGATCGACGACCTGCTCGCGTTCCTCGACACGTTGAACTAGGCGCCTGCGCGGTAGCCCTCGGCGGGGGCCTTAGCATCCGCGTCCCACGCCTTCCGAGGACCGCCGATGATGCCGCTGCTGCGCACGCTCACCGCCGCCTTCGCCCTTCTGCTGCTGGCACCCGCCGCACCGGCAGCACCGAAGGTGGTGCGCATCGCCACCGCCTTCGATCCGCAGACGATGGACCCGCACGGCGTGGCGCTGCTGTACCACGTGCGCGTGGTCTACCAGATCCACGAATCGCTGGCCGGCCGCGACGAGCAGTTCCGCATCGAGCCGCAGCTCGCCACCGAGTGGCGCATGACCGGCCCGACCGCCTGGCGCTTCAAGCTGCGGCCCGGCGTCGTCTTCCACGACGGCACGCCGTTCTCCGCCGACGACGTGGTGTTCTCGATCGAGCGCGCGCTGAAGCCCCCGTCGCAGCGCGCGTTCCAGCTCAAGGGCGTGAAGCGCGCGCTGAAGGTCGACGCGCAGACGGTGGACATCGAACTCGAGGCGCCGGACGCGGTGCTGCCCGAGAAGCTGGTCGGCCTGCCGATGATGAGCCGGGCCTGGGCCGAAACGCACGGCGTGCAGAAGGCGCAGGACTTCAACGCGAAGCAGGAGACCCACGCGGTGCGCAACGCCAACGGCACCGGGCCGTACCGGCTCGTGCGCTACGAGCCCGACGTGAAGACCGTGCTCGAGCGCAACCCGCGCTGGTGGGGCTGGGCCGACAGACGCGCAGGCAACGTCGACGAGGTGCACTTCGTCACGATCAAGTCCGACGCCACGCGGCTGGCGGCGCTGGCCAGCGGCGAGGTCGAGCTGGTGCTGGACCCGCCGTACCAGGACATCGACCGCCTCGGGCGCGAGCCGCGCATCGCGCTGCTGCAGACCACCGACCTCGGCCAGCAGTACCTGACCTTCGACCAGCACCGCGACGAGCTCGTCGCCGGCGAGCCGAAGGACCGCAACCCGTTTCGCGACCGGCGCGTGCGCCAGGCGGTGTACCAGGCGATCGACATCGACCTGATCGTGCAGAAGGTGCTGCGCGGCCAGGCCACGCCCACCGGCGCGCTGCTGTCGCCGCGCGTCGACGGCTCGCCGGCGGAACTCGACAAGCGGCTGCCCTACGACCCCGACCGCGCGCGGGCGCTGCTGAAGGAGGCCGGCTTCGGCGACGGCTTCGCGGTGACGCTCGACTGCGTGAACGTGGCCTGGCGCGAGAACGTCTGCACCGCGATCACCGGCATGCTGCAGCGCGTGGGCATCCGCGCGACGCTGCGCTCGACGCCGAGCAACCTGTTCTTTCCGAAGCTCAGCCAGGCCACGGCGAGCTTCATCGAGTACGGCTGGACGCCGACGCCCGATGCCTGGGCGTCGCTGAACGCGCTGTTCCGCAGCTACGACAAGTCGGGCCTGGGCACCTTCAACGCCGGGCGCTACAGCAACCCGAAGGTCGACGTGCTGGTCGACGCGATCCGCACCGAACCCGACCTGACGCGCCGGCGCGCGATGGTCGGCACCGTGCTGAAGCTGGTCGCCGAGGACCTGCCCTACATCCCGCTGTACCGGCGCAAGCTGACCTGGGCGATGCAGGCGAAGATCCAGGCGGTGCAGTGGCCGAACGACACGATCGAGCTGCGCTGGCTGCGGGTGAAGGATCCGCGCTGAGCCGGCCCGCGCCGGTAGTGTTCGCGACCGACTGACTGCCCGGGTGCCGCAGCCGGGGCACGCTCCGGCCGCGATCGCGCCACGACCCTATCGGCCGGCGGTTTGCCAGGGGTCGAGGACGGTGATGCTCAGATCCTTGAAATGCCTGGTGTTGCGCGTCGCGAGCGCGGCTCGCCTGGCCAGCGCGATGCCGGCGATCTGCGTGTCGCGCATGTCCACCGGCCGTCCGGCCCGCTGGCGCGCGGCCGCCAAGGCGGCGGCCTCGACTGCGGCGGCGCTGTCGAAGTCCAGCACCCGACCCTCCAGATCCTCGACGAGGAGGCGATCGAACGCCGACTCGAGCGCCTGCCGTCGCCGCCCTCGGGGCAACAGCGCAAGCCCGAGCCGCGTTTCGAACAGCGTGATGCTGGTGATCCAGATCGATTCGGCAGGCTGTCGATCGAGCCAGCGGACGACCTGCGGCTCGGGCGCCGTGCGCATGAGCGCCGACAGCACGTTGGTGTCGAGGATGATCACCTGCCGAGGTCCGCGGGCCGGGGGCTCTGGCCGCGCAATTCGGGCAGATCGTCCCGCAGTCCGGTCTCGTGAAAGCGCGCGGCGATCCGGGACCCCAGTCCGGCAACGGATCGGCGCTCGTCGCGCGCCGCATTGCGCAGGATCTCCCGGACCTCTTCCTCCATGCTCCGCCCGTGCCTTTCCGCGCGCCGCTTCAGTCGTGCCTTCACGTCCTCTTCCAACTGGCGGACAACGACTTGGGCCATAACGTCTCCGGTATCGGCTCGTTTGATAGCATGATATCACGCTGCCGGCGCTTGCACCGCACGCGGGTCGCCGCCCGACGGTTCACGGATCCGTTTCCACTGCCGGGCGACCGGTCGATCCGCACGACAGCCCGGACCGCAGAGCCGGCTGGGTCCCGCGACGAGGTCGATCCGCCCCGACGGCCCGCATCAGGCGGATGAACATGCCGTGGCGGCCGCCGGTGCGAGCCAGCCGAAGCCGCGCTCGGCGGCAAGCTTCACGGCGGCCTGCCGCGCCCGTTGCGCCTCGTCGCCGTCGGCGAGCCGGGCCAGCAGCCACAGCGCTTCGCAGCGCCATTCGGCGAGCGAGGCCCGGTCGGCCACCGCCTCCAGTTGCCGGGCCGCGGCCAGCGCGCCGGCGTCGTCGTGGCCGGCCGCGCACAGCGCCGCCTCGACGCGCCAGCGCC
>JAFLDG010000355.1 GCA_017302495.1 Burkholderiales bacterium | reverse complement strand
AGCAACCCGGCGGCGCGGGCGCGGCCGGCGGCCACCGCATCGGCCGCCGCGCACAGGTCGGTGACTTCGTCGCGTGTTAAACTCTTTTGGTTTTGGTCGGCCTTCATCCCGACGATTGTCGCAGCAGCGGCAGCCGTCGCAGCCCGACCGGGACGATGCGCGAACCCGGCCACCGAACGGTGCCGGCGCGGCGCCGATCGCGCGGGCCCGAGGGCCCGGGCCGGCGCGGCTCCGGTTCAGGCCGCGGCTTCAAGACCCAACCCTTCGGAGCAACCATGTCCGTGTCGATGCGTGAAATGCTGGAAGCGGGTGTCCATTTCGGACACCAGACGCGCTTCTGGAACCCCAGGATGGCCCCCTACATCTACGGCCATCGCAACAAGATCCACATCATCAACCTCGAGAAGACGCTGCCGCTCTTCGACGAGGCCCGCAAGTTCGTGCGCCAGCTCAGCAGCCGGCGCGGGACGGTGCTGATGATCGGCACGAAGCGCCAGGCGCGGGACGTGATCGCCGCCGAGGCGCGGCGCTGCGGCATGCCCTACGTCGACCAGCGCTGGCTCGGCGGCATGCTGACCAACTTCAAGACGGTCAAGACCTCGCTGAAGAAGCTGAAGGAGATGCAGGCCCAGAAGGAGGCCGGCATCGAGCAGATGATCAAGAAGGAAGGGCTGCTGTTCGAGCGCGAGCTGACGAAGCTCGAGAAGGACATCGGCGGCATCCAGGACATGAACGCGCTGCCCGACGCGATGTTCGTGATCGACGTCGGCTACCACAAGATCGCGGTGGCCGAGGCGAAGAAGCTCGGCATCCCGGTGGTCGGCGTCGTCGACACGAACCACTCGCCGCAGGGCATCGACTACGTGATTCCGGGCAACGACGACTCGGCCAAGGCCGTGGCCCTGTATGCGCGCGCGATCGCCGACGCCGTGCTCGAGGGCAAGGCCAACGCCGCGCACGAGGCGGTGCAGGCCGCCGCCGGCGCCGGCGACGAGTTCGTCGAGGTGAACGAAAGCGCCTGAACGCCGCGCCGGCCCGTCGTGCGGCCGGCGCTCCCCCGGACGGGGCGATGCCCGCGGTGCGTGTGCCGCCGCAGCGTCGTTCCGCGCACCGCCTGTTGGAGTGAAACGATGGCTGCAATTACCGCGAGCATGGTCGCCGCGCTGCGCGCGAAGACCGATGCGCCGATGATGGAGTGCAAGAAGGCGCTGACCGAGGCCGACGGCGACATGGAGCGCGCCGAGGAGATCCTGCGGGTCAAGCTCGGCAGCAAGGCCGGCAAGGCCTCGTCGCGCATCACCGCCGAGGGCGTGGTCGCGGCGGCGGTCGCCGACCGCGTCGGCGCGCTGGTCGAGGTCAACTGCGAGACCGACTTTGTCGCGAAGAACGACGACTTCGTCGCCTTCGCGAACGCGCTCGCCGGGCTGGTGGCCGAGCGCGCGCCGGCCGACCTGGGCGCGCTCGCCGCGCTGCCGCTGCAGCAGGCCGGCTTCGGCCCGACGGTCGAGGACGTGCGCAAGGGCCTGATCGGCAAGATCGGCGAGAACATCACGGTGCGCCGCTTCGCCCGCCATGCCGGCGGCGCGACGCTCGCGCACTACCTGCACGGCACGCGCATCGGCGTGATCGTCGCCTACGACGGCGATCCGGTCGCGGCCAAGGACGTGGCGATGCATGTCGCGGCGATGAAGCCGGCGGCGCTGTCGGCGGCCGAGGTGCCGGCGGAACTGGTCGACAAGGAGCGCAAGATCGCCGCCGAGAAGGCGGCCGAGTCGGGCAAGCCGGCCGAGATCGTCGCGAAGATGGTCGAGGGCAGCGTGCAGAAGTTCCTGAAGGAGGTCGCGCTGCTCGACCAGGCCTTCGTCAAGGCCGCGGACGGCAAGCAGACCGTCGGCGCGATGCTGAAGGACAAGAAGACGCAGGTCCAGCGCTTCACGCTCTACGTCGTCGGCGAGGGCATCGAGAAGCGCGCCGACGATTTCGCCGCCGAAGTCGCGGCGCAGGTCGCGGCGGCGAAGGCGACCTGACCCGGTTGCCGCCGCGGCCGGGCCGGCCGCGCCGCTTACACTCGGGTCCCGAACCGCGGAACGATCACGCATGCCGGCGTACAAGCGCATCCTGCTGAAGCTGTCGGGCGAAGCCCTGATGGGCGACGACGCCTACGGCATCAACCGGGCGACGATCGTGCGCATGGTGCGCGAGATCCAGGACGTGACCGCGATGGGCTGCGAGGTCGCGATCGTGATCGGCGCCGGCAACATCTTCCGCGGCGTGGCCGGCGGCTCGGTCGGCATGGACCGCGCGACCGCCGACTACATGGGCATGCTCGCGACGGTGATGAACGCGCTCGCGCTCGCGGACACGATGCGCCAGGAGGGGATGACCGCGCGCGTGATGTCGGCGATCGCGATCGAGCAGGTGGTCGAGCCCTACGTGCGGCCGAAGGCGCTGCAGTACCTCGAGGAAGGCAAAATCGTCGTCTTCGCCGCCGGCACCGGCAACCCGTTCTTCACCACCGACACCGCGGCCGCGCTGCGCGGCGCCGAGATCGGCGCGCAGGTGGTGCTGAAGGCGACCAAGGTCGACGGGGTCTACAGCGCCGATCCGAAGAAGGACCCGGCCGCCACCCGCTACTCGACGATCAGCTTCGACCAGGTGATCGCGAGGAATCTGCAGGTGATGGACGCGACCGCGTTCGCGCTGTGCCGCGACCAGAAGCTGCCGATCAAGGTGTTCAGCATCTTCAAGCCGGGCGCGCTCAGGCGCGTGGTCGCCGGCGAGGACGAAGGCACGCTGGTGCACGTGTGAGACATCGATGAGCATCGCCGACATCAAGCAGACGGCCGAGCACAAGATGGCCCGGACGATCGAGACCTTCAAGGCCGAACTGCAGAAGATCCGCACCGGCCGCGCGCACCCCGGCATCCTGGATCAGGTGCATGTCGAGTACTACGGCTCGATGCTGCCGATCGGCCAGGTCGCGAACGTGTCGCTGCTCGACGCGCGCACGATCAGCGTGCAGCCCTGGGAGAAGGGCATGGGCGCGAAGATCGAGAAGGCGATCCGCGAGAGCGACCTCGGCCTGAACCCGTCGGCGCAGGGCGACCTGCTGCGCGTGCCGATGCCGGCGCTGACCGAGGAGCGGCGCCGGGAGCTGACCAAGGTCGTGCGCCACGCCGGCGAGGAGGCGAAGGTGGCGGCCCGCAACCTGCGGCGCGACGCGAACGAACACCTGAAGCGGCTGCTGAAGGACAAGCAGGTCACCGAGGACGACGAGCGCCGCGCCCAGGACGAGGTGCAGCGCCTGACCGACCGCACGGTGGCCGAGATCGACCGCCTCGTGCACGCCAAGGAAGCGGACATTTTGGCCGTTTGAGGCCAGGTCCGCGCCGTACGCCGCCGCGAAAGCCGACGTGTCCACGAACCCGAGCGTGCCGCGCCATGTCGCGGTGGTGATGGACGGCAACGGCCGCTGGGCCCGGCGGCGCTTCATGCCGCGCGTCTACGGCCACAAGCAGGGGGTCGACGCGCTGGTGCGCGCGGTCAACGCCTTCGCCGACCGCGGGGTCGAGTACCTGACGGTGTTCGCGTTCTCGTCCGAGAACTGGAAGCGGCCGAACGACGAGGTCTCCGGGCTGATGGGGCTGGTGCTGGTGGCCGTGGCCAAGTACCTGGCCAAGATGGCCGGCGACGGCGTGCGGGTGCGCATCGTCGGCGACCGCAGCAAGGTGTCGAACAAGCTGCGCGACGCCTGGGCGCACGCCGAGTCGAGCACCGCGCAGAACAGCCGCATCAACCTGACCGTGGCCTTCAACTACGGCGGCCGCTGGGACATGGTGCAGGCCTGCCGGCGCGCGATCGAGGACGGCGTCGCGCCGCAGCAGGTCGACGAGGCGCTGCTCGCGCGCTACATGGCGCTGAGCTTCGCGCCCGACCCGGACCTGTTCATCCGCACCGGCGGCGAGATGCGGATCAGCAACTTCATGCTCTGGCAATCGGCCTACGCCGAGTTCTTCTTCACCGAGCGGCTGTGGCCGGACTTCGACGAGACCGACATCGACGCGGCGCTGCAGGCGTATCGCCAGCGTGACCGGCGCTTCGGCGGCATTCCCGCCGAGGAGCCGGTGCTGCAGCCGGGCTGAAGCGCGTCGCCGATGCTCGCGCAGCGCGTCATCACCGCGGTCGTGCTGCTGGCGCTGCTGGTGCCGGCGCTGCTCGCGCCGAGCGGTCTGTACTTCGCGTTGCTGACGCTGGTCTTCATGGCGGCAGCCGGCTGGGAATGGGCGCGGCTGAACCAGCTCGCGTCGCCGCTGGCCGTCGCTTCGGGCCTGGGCCTGGCGCTGGCCTGCGCCGCCGCGCTGGCCGCCGGCTGGGCC
>JAFLDG010000354.1 GCA_017302495.1 Burkholderiales bacterium | reverse complement strand
AATCGACCAGTTCGATCGCGAGCTTGCCGCCGATGGTCGCCCGGCCGCCGTAGGCCACCGCTTCGGCGTCGCAGCGCACGATCTGCGCCTGCAGCTCGAGGATGTCGCCGGGCCGCACGTCCGCGTGGTAGCGCGTGGCCGCGGCCAGCCCGGCCACCGGGCGCCAGGCGAAGTCGAGCCGCGCCATCGCGCCCCAGGCCGCGAGCTGGCCGACCGCTTCGGCCATCAGCGAGGCCGGGAAGCGGGTCGCGTGCACGGGCACGGTGTAGCGGCCGCTGATCGAACCGTCGGCGCCGCGCGCGGTGATGCGGTCGACGAACGAAAAGGCCGCGAAGCGGGCGCCGGGGCTCGAGGCCATGCTGCCCGCGCGCAAGGCCTCAGCCTGCGGCGCCGCGCTGTGCCCGGATCACGACCTTGCAGAAGGTCTGCGGCGTGAACAGGCGCGGGATGTCGGCGGCCTTCAGCGGCCCGGCGAGGCGTTCGGCCGGCACCTCGGACAGGAACTCGCGCAGCCGCGCCAGGCCGGCGTCGGTGACCAGCCCCTTGCTCTCGAACTCGGCCTCGGCGAGCGGGCCGCGCGCGTCCTCGACGATCTTGCCGCGCGGGATCTTCACGCCGAAGCCGCGCTCGAGGCGGAAGACGAGGTCGAGGAAGTCGATCGATTCGGCGTCGAGATCCTCGATCAGCGACGCGGTCGGCTTCACCTCGTCCAACTCGCAGCCGAGCGCGTCGGCGATGATCTGCGCCACCTTCGGATAAACGGCGTCGATCTCCTCGGCGCTGATCGCTTGGGTCGTCATGGTCACTCCATCTTGAATCCGCCGTCGACGTGCAGCACCTCGCCGGTGATGTAGTCCGCGTAGCGCGAAGCCAGGAACCACACCGCGTGGGCCACGTCTTCGGCCCGGCCGTAGCGCTTGAGCAGGATGCGCTTGGTGACTTCGTCGCCGGCCAGCTCGCGCACCGCCTGCGACATCTCGGTGTCGATGACGCCGGGCGCGACGCAGTTTACCGTGATCTTCCGCGACGCCAGCTCCACCGCCATCGCCTTGGTGAAGGCGTTGATCGCGCCCTTGCTGGCCGCGTAGTTGCTCTGCCCGCGGCCGCCCTTCTCGCCGGCGACCGAGCTCAGGTTGACGATCCGGCCCGAGCGCTTGCTGATCATGTGCGGCACCACCGCGCGCGTGACGTTGAAGACGCCGCCGACGTTGGTGTCGAGCACGGCGCGGATGTCGGCGTCGTCGAGCATCGCGAGCAGGTTGTCGCGCACGATGCCGGCGTTGTTGACGAGCAGGTCGATGCGGCCGCGGCTTTCGATCACTTTCTCGACCGCCGCGCCGACCGCGGCAGCGTCGGTCACGTCGACCGGCAGGCCTTCGGCCTTGCCGCCGGCCGCGGCGACGGCGGCCACCGTCTCCTGCGCCGCGGCGCCGTTGCCGCGGTAGAAGAAGACCACGTCCATGCCGTCGCCGGCCAGGCGCTCGACCACCGCGCGGCCGATGCCGCGGCTGCCGCCGGTGACCAGCGCCACCTTGCCCGCCAGGCCGGAATCGGGGGAAGTCATGCGCGCCGTCAGCCCGAGATCGCGAAGCCGCCGTCGACCACCAGCGTCGCGCCGTTGATCATCGCCGCCTCGGGCAGGCACAGCAGGTAGACCGCACCGGCCACGTCTTCGGGCGTGAGCACCGGGCCGGCCGGCGTGCGCGCCGAAAACGAGGCGAGCACCTCCTCGCGGTTCGGGAAGTGCGCGAGCGCGTCGGTGTCGACCACGCCGGCGCTGACCGTGTTCACGCGGATGCCCTTCGGCCCCAGCTCCTGCGCGAGCGAGCGCACCAGCGATTCGAGCGCCGCCTTCGACGCGCCGATGAACGCGTAGTGCGGCATCGCGCGCACCGAGCCCAGGCTCGACAGCGCGACGATGCGCCCGCCGTCGGTCATCAGCGGGAGCGCACGCTGCGCGAGCAGGTTCAGCGCGAGCGCGTTCGTCTCCAGGCACCAGCGCCAGTGCTTCAGCGTCATCTCCATCGCCGGCTTCAGCACGCCGCTGGCGGCGTTGCTGACGACGATGTCGAGCCGGTGAAAGTCGGCGCGGATCGCGGCGAACAGCTCGTCGACGCTGTCCGGCAGGCCGACGCTGGCACGAACCGCCAGCGCGCGCCGGCCGAGCGCGCGAACTTCAGCGCACAGCGCCTCGGCCTCGTCGTGGCTGTTGTAGTAGTTGACGATCACGTCGCAGCCGGCGGACGCGAGCTTGCGCGCGGTGGCGCGGCCGATGCCGCGCGCGGCGCCGGTGACGAGCGCGGTCTTGCCGGCGAGCGGGGCGGTCGGGTCGGTCAAGGCGCGGATCCTTCAGCGGGGCCGGTGCCGGCCCGGGGCGGCGGAAACCGGCGGCGGGCGCGGGTGGCGCGGCTGGCGGGGATCGAACCCACGACCCTTGGCTTCGGAGGCCAATACTCTATCCACTGAGCTACAGCCGCGGCGCTGCAAAGGGCGTGGATTCTAGCAGCGGGGGTCCGTACGGCCTGCCACGGTCCCGGGCGCCGGCGGGGGCGTCGCTATAATTTTTCGGTTTTGCCGCCGTGCGGGGCCGCCACTGGCGTGCAACCGCCACGCCAGCCGCCACCCGAGGACCCCATGAGCGATCCCCAGCAGGACCCTGAATCGCACGAAGGCGTGATCCGCACGCCCAAGCAGCTCGTCTGGACCGTGATCGCGGCCTTCGTGCTGCCGGTGATGATCATCATCCTGCTCGTCAACTTCGTCACCGCGGCCGACCGCTCCGGGGCCGGCAGCGATGCGATGAGCGAGCAGGCGATCACCGCGCGGATCCAGCCGGTGGGCATGGTCGAGCTGCGCGACGCCTCCGGCCCGGTGCAGCTGCGCACCGGCGAGCAGGTCTACACCGCGCAGTGCGCGGCCTGCCATGCCGCCGGTGCCGCCGGCGCGCCGAAACTGGGCGACGAGGGTGCCTGGGCGGCGCGCATCAAGACCGGCTACGACGCGCTGCTGAGCTCGGCGCTGAAGGGCAAGGGTGCGATGGCCGCGCAGGGCGGCGGTGAATTCAGCGACTTCGAGATCGGCCGCGCGGTGGTGTTCATGGCGAACAAGGCCGGCGGCAAGCTCGACGAGCCGAAGGCGCCGGCCGCGGCGGCCTCGGCTGCCGACGCGGCGAGCGCGCCGAAGTAGGGTTGCGGAGGGGCTCGAAGGGCCGGCGACGGGGCCGCCTGCGGGCGGCCCTCTTCATGGCGCCGGGCGCGGTGTCAGCCGGTAGCCGAAGCGTTCCGGCATCCGGGCGAAGGGCAGCTCGTGCAGCGGCCACTGGCCGGCATCGAGCGCCCGTGCCGCCAGTTCGGTGTCGAGGCTGTGCACGAGGCCGAAGCCGAGGTCGGTGTCCAGGAACAACCGGCCGGCGTCGTCGACCCAGGCCGCCTGCACGATCGCGCCGCGCCCGCTGTGCGTGCGCACGCCGACCGGTGCGCCCGGCTGCAGCCGCCAAACCCAGGGCGCGGCCTCGAGGTCGACGTAGACGCGCTGCGGGCCGTTCTGGAAGAACCACGCGCCGTCGGCGTCGGCGGCGTAGTTGCGGCCGATGAAGGCGAGCAGCCGGTCGTGGTCGATCCGGCTGCCGCGCACCTGCGGGAACGGCCCCGCGGCCTGCGCCCGGGCATCGCGCAGGTGCCAGTGCCCGCGCGCGTCGAGCGCGAGCCAGCCGTACACGTGCGGCACGTTCGGCCACTTGCGCAGCGCGGCTTCAACGATCGGGTCCATGGTCGGCGCGGGCGAAGGCGTGGATCGCAGCGGCGCGGCGCGGGGGCTTCAGTGCCGCGCGAGCCAGCCGCACACCGCCTCGGGCAGGTGGTGCACATGGCCGGGCAGCGCCCCTTGCGGGAAGCCGACATGGCCGCCGTGGGCCGGCTGCCACAGCGTGACCGCCGGGCCGACCTCATGGGCCGCGGGCAGGCTCGCGGCCGGGACGAAGGGGTCGTTGATCGCGTTCAGCAGCAGTGTCGGCACGCGGATGCGGCGCAGGTGCGGCTTCGACGACCCGCGCGCCCAGTAGTCTTCAACGTCGGCGAAGCCGTGCAGCGGCGCGACGAAGACGTCGTCGAACTCGTACAGCGTGCGCGCGCGGCGCATGCGCTCGCGGTCGAACAGCCCCGGGTGCTGCACCCATTTGGCCTCGGCCTTGGCCTTCATCGTGCGCAGGAACATGCGGGTGTAGACCTGCCGGCTGAAGCCGCGGCCGATCGCGTGGCCGCCGGCGGCCAGGTCCACCGGCGCGCAGACCGCGGCGAGCGCGCGCACCGTGCGCG
>JAFLDG010000353.1 GCA_017302495.1 Burkholderiales bacterium | reverse complement strand
GAACTGCACGCTCAGCGGCCAGGCCGCGGCCGCCGGCTTGGCCAGCGGCGGCGGCAGGTCCAGCTGCAGGCCGGCGAGATCGCTGCTCAGGCTGAACTCGGACACGCCGCGGCGCAGCGCGAGGCTCGCCCGGTACACCGTCTGGCCGCGCATCTGGGTCGCCAGCCCCGCCACCGGCCCGAGCACCGCGGCCGCGCGCAGCGCCTCGGCCGTGGTGCTGCCGCGCGCGTTCAGGCGCAGCGTGCCGTCGGGCCCCGAGCCGCCGTCGAACTCGACCTCGCCGCCGAGCAGGCGCGCGCTGGCGCCGCGCAGCTGCATGTCGTGCTGCGTGAAGTCGATCTGGCCGCGCGCGTTGAGCAGCGGCGGCAGGTCCGCGCGCCAGCGCAGTTCGTTGCCCGGCAGCTGCACGCTGCCGCGGGCGGTGACCCGATCCGCCTGCTGCAGCGGCAAGGTCAGCGCGAGCTTCAGTTCGCTCGGCCCGGCGGCGGTGGCGGCGTCGAGCGGTGCGCCGACCCATCCGGCCAGCGGTGTGCCGCGCAGGAAGCGCAGCAGGTCGCCCGCCGGGCCGCGGCCGGCCCCGTCGATCGCGAGCACCGGCTCGTCGGCGCCGAGGTCGGCGATGCCGCCGTTCACGTCGCGCAGCTCGTAGCCCCACAGCACCCCGCGCAGGCCGCGCAGGCGCATCGCGTGGCGGTTGAACTCGACCTCGCCGCCCACCTTCGTGAGTTCCGGCCAGGGCGAGATCCAGGCTTCGGCCCGGGGCGACGCCGGCGTGCTCGGCACGTAGGCCAGCGTCACGTCCTGGACGCGGGCATCGACGCGGAAATCGCCGTCGCGCGGATCGACGTACGGGAAGTCCCACAGGTCGCCGCGCAGCCGCACGTTCGCCTCGTCGACCTGCCCGCCGCGCAGCGCATGCGCGACGTACTCGCGTACCGACGGGCTCATCTCCAGCGGCAGGTAGCGGGCGATCCGCTCGACCCGGCCGCGCTTGAGCCGCCCGCTCAGCTCGATCGTGCCCGGGTAGCGCCCGCCCTTGCCGAAGCCCTCGCCGCGGCCGGTGGCCCAGCGCGCGTCCAGCTCGCCCTGCACGTCGGCATTGGCGAAGCGCGCCCGCCGCAACTGCACGTCCACCGCCGCGCGCGCACCGGCGACCGGCTGGATGCGCCAGGCCAGTTCGGCCTCGAAGCTGTCGAGGTCGACCTGCGGCTGCTCCCAGACGCCGGGGAAGGTCAGCGCGCCGTCCTTCAGCGACACCTGCGCCTCGCCGCCGTGTTCGTTCGCCTGGAAGTCGATGCGGCCGTTGCGCAGCCCCGGGCGGCCCGGTTCGGGGCCGGCCGCGGCGGCGGCCAGGTGCAGGCCGCTCATGCGGGCGCTGAGCTGGTACGCGGTGGGCGCGTCGACGGGGCCCGTCCAGCGGCCCTTCAGCGCTTCGACCGTGCCCTGCGGCGCGACCTTGTGCAGCAGGCTGCGCAGGGCGTCGCCCACCGGCAGCCGCGCCGTCGTGCGCGCGATCACGTCCAGGTCCAGCCGGTCGGCGTCGAATTCGCCGCCGGTGACCGGTGCCGGCGAGCGCCCCCAGTGGTGCAGGTCCTGCGCCTGGCGCCAGGCGAGCTGCAGGTCTGCGGCCGGCCAGTGCAGACCGTCGCCGGTCATGAAGCTCAGCCCGCGCACCGCGAGCGCGACGCCTTCGCTGCTGCGGGTGGCCTCGACCCGGCCCTGCACCTGCTGCAACTCGAGCCGCTCCAGGTCGCGGGCGAGCCGCAGCGAGACGGCGCGCAGCGCCAGGTCCAGCGTCAGCCGGCGCGGCTGGCCGTCGCCGAACTCGGCCCAGGCGCGCAGCGCGCCGTCGCCCTCGCTCAGTTCGAAGGGCAGCTCGACATGGCGCCGCAGCTCGGCGACGTCGGCACGCGGCAGGTCGGCATAGAGCGTGCCGCTCCAGCGCGCGAAGTCGCTGCGCGGCGCGAACAGCGGCTGCGTGAAGCGCCCGCGGATCGACAGCCGGCTGCCCCAGCGCGGCGGCGGCGTGGCATCGAGGCGCAGCTCGTGGCGGCGCAGCCCGTTGCGCAGCACGAAGTCCACGTCGGCCAGCTCCAGCGGCGGCTCGTCGCGGGTCTCGTCGGTCCAGACGACCCGGCTGCCGCGGATCACGAACTCGGGCTGCGCCAGCAGCCAGTCGCGCAGCCGCGGGTCGTCGCCGGGGGCGGCGGCATCCCAGGCGAAGCCGGCGATGTGCAGCCGGCCGTCGCCGTCGCGGCGCAGCGCCAGGCGGGCGCCGTCGATCAGCACCTGCTGGAAGTCCGGCCGCAGGGTCAGCAGCGACTTCGGGTCGAGCGCGGCCTGCACCCGCTCCAGGCGCAGCGCTTCGCGCCCCTGCGGGTCGTACAGCCGCAGGTCGCGCAGGTCGAGTGCCGGCACCCAGCCGCCGGAGGTGACGCTCAGGTGGCCGATCGTCAGCGGTGCCCCGATGACGCGGCTGGCCCGCTCTTCGAGCAGCGGGCGCCACCGATCGAGCTGCGGCAGAATCGCCCAGTGCAGCAGCAGCCAGGCGGCGAGCAGCAGCGCATAACAAGCCAGGACGACGCCGAGCGCGACATTCGCCCATCGGCGCAAGCGCCGCCAGCGCGGCGGCAGGGCGTCGGCGTCCGGCGCTGGAGACGGGGTTGAGACCATTCGGCGGGGCAGGTTTTGGGCTTTGCGCACCATCTCCGGCGGCGCAGGGGGTGCGCCGCGGGCCCTTCCTGCGCCGCTGCCGGCGGATGTGCCCGCTGCGTCCAATCTAGCACGCGCCGCCGCCTCGATGACTCCCGACCTTGCCGCGTCCGCCGCCGCCGAAGGGCGGGCCCGCGCCGCCCACAGCCGCTTCGTGCAGCGCGTGCGGCGGCGCTACGGCGACGACGAGCTCGCACTGCTCGCGCCCGGCGTGCCCGATGCGCAAGCGCTGCGCGCGCTGGTCCGGCAGCTGCAGCAGCGCGGTCGCGACCTGGCCGCGGCGCTGCGCGTTGCGCGCCAGCTTTGCCTGGAACGGCTGGCCGTGCTCGATGTCGAGGGCGGCGCGGCGCTCGCCGATGTCACGGGCGCGATGTCCGACCTGGCCGAAGTCGCGCTCGGCCTGGCGCTGCAGCAGGCCCGGGCCGATCTCGCGCCGCGCCACGGCGTGCCGCGCGATCCGGCCGGCGAAGCGATCGAGTTCTGGATCGTCGGCATGGGCAAGCTCGGCGCGCGCGAGCTGAACGTGTCGTCCGACATCGACCTGATCTACGTCTACGACGACGAGGGGCAGACCGACGGTCCGGTGCCGCTGAGCGCGCACGAGTTCTTCGCCGCCGTCGCGAAGCGGCTCTACGCGCTGATCGGCGAAACCACCGACGACGGCTTCGTCTTCCGCGTCGACCTGGCCTTGCGGCCGAACGGCAACTCCGGCCCGCCAGTGGTGAGCCTGCCGATGCTGGAGGACTACTTCCAGGCGCAGGGGCGGGAGTGGGAGCGCTTCGCCTGGCTGAAGAGCCGGGTCGTCGCGCCGCGCGACCGGCTCGACACCCCCGGGCTGCGCAACCTGCGCTCGCTGGTCACGGCCTTCGTCTACCGGCGCTACCTCGACTACGGCGTGTTCGAGGGCCTGCGCCAGCTGCACCGCAAGATCCGCGACGAAGCCCAGCGCCGCGCCGCCGGGCGGCCCGAGCGCGCGAACGACGTCAAGCTGTCGCGCGGCGGCATCCGCGAGATCGAGTTCATCGTCCAGCTGCTGCAGGTCGTGCGCGGCGGCCAGTTCCCCGAGATCCGCACGCGCTCGACGCTGAGCGGCCTGCAGCGCCTGGCCGCGCGCGGGCTGATGAAGCCGGCCACCGCCGACGCGCTGGCGCAGGCCTACGTGCTGCTGCGCCGGATCGAGCACCGCATCCAGTACCTGGACGACCAGCAGACCCACCTGCTGCCCGGCGCCGACGGCGACCTGCACTGGATCGCCGCGAGCCTGGGCCTGTCCTGCAGTGCCGACACCTGCGAGCTGCTGGAGCGGCTGGGCCAGACCCGCGAACTGGTCGCCACCGAGTTCGACGCGCTGCTGCACGACGGCCAGGCGCCGGCCGCGGGCAACGGCCGCAACTGCGTGGGCTGCGGCAACGGCCAGGCCGCGATCGACAGCGACGCGCTGATCGACAGGCTGCCGCCGGAGCTGGCCGAGCGCGTCCGGCGCTGGGCGGCGCAGCCGCGCGTGCATGTGCACATCGCCACTGGCCACGCAAGGTATGCCGCACGTCTGGGCCAGCGCCTGCAGCGTGCTCAGGCGCGCGGCATCGTCCGGCCCGCTGTGCAGTTCCACC
>JAFLDG010000352.1 GCA_017302495.1 Burkholderiales bacterium | reverse complement strand
GGGCTCCAGCGGCGCCGGGCTGATGCCGCAGTTGCCGGTGACCACCGTCGTCACGCCCTGCGAGGCCTTGAAGTCCATGCCGGGGCGGCGCAGCAGCGCGATGTCGTCGTGCGTGTGCGCGTCGACGAAGCCGGGCGCGACGATGCGGCCGCGGGCATCGAGGCGCCGGCGCGCCGGCTGCCCGGCGAGGTCGCCGATGGCGGCGATGCGGCCGCCGGCGACGCCGACGTCGGCCGCGAAGCGCGGCGCGCGCGTGCCGTCGATCACGCTGCCGCCGGCCACGATCAGGTCGAACTCGAAGGCCATCTCAACGCTCCCGCGGCTGTCGTGCCACGCCGATTCTGACCGGCGCGCCGCGCCGGCACCGCCCGCCGGGGCCGCCTTCGCCCGCCGGTGCAGAATCGCGCCCATGAACATCGCGACCGCATTGAAGAACGAGATCGTCCGTCTGGCCCGCAAGGAGCTGCGCCGCGAGACCCGGGCGATGAAGAAGGCGATGGCCGGCTACCGGGCGGAGATCGCGGCCCTGAAGCGGCGCACGCTGGAGCTGGAGAAGGCGCTGCGCCGGCAGGGCCGGCGGCGCGCCGAGACCGTGGCCGACGGCGACGCCCCGGGCGCCGAGGCCGGCAGCCGGCTGCGCTTCTCGGCGAAGGGCCTCGCCGCGCAGCGCAAGCGGCTGGGCCTGTCGGCCAGCGATTTCGGCCGCCTGATCGGCACCTCGGGCCAGAGCATCTACAACTGGGAGAGCGGCCAGATCCGGCCGCGCACGGCGCAGCTCGCGTCGATCGCCGCCGTGCGCGCGCTGGGCAAACGCGAAGCCGCGGCGCGGCTCGAGGCGCTGCGCGCGGCGCCGTAGCCGGGGCGCGGGCGGCCCGCCGCCCGCTCAAGCGGCGAGCCGGTGTTCGTAGTAGGGCCGCTGCCGGTCGTCGAGGATCGCGTAGCTCGCCGCCAGGTTCTTCGGATCGGGACGCAGCCAGCCGTCGGCGTGCTCGGGCTTGATCGGGATGATGCAGCGGTCGTGCCCGGCCGCCGCGACCTCCGGCGGCGGCTCGTCGGTGATCGCGGCGAAGCTCAGCAGCTCGCCCTCGGGCCCGCGCCAGCGTGACCACAGGCAGGCGACCAGCATCGGCTCGTCGGCCCGCGGCCGGAACTCCAGCACCACGTTCGCGCCGTCGCGCGACACGTTCTCGAAGAAGCAACGCACCGGCAGCAGGCCGTGCGTGACGCCGAACAGGCCCTTCCAGAAGCCCTCGAGGTTGTCGCGCCGGGCGTTGTAGGTGCCGGGAAAGCGGCGGTCGAAGGCCGCCGGCTTGCCCGCCGGGCGGCACTGGTAGCGCATCGGCTTGACCAGCTTGCGCCCGTGCTCGAACACGATCACCGGCGCATACCAGCCGGGGAAGAAGCGCGAGTCCTCCGGCAGCAGCGTCGGCCGCCGCAGGGCCGCCAGCTTGCCGAGCAGCCAGTCGACCTTCGTGCGCGCGATGCGCCGGCTCTCGGCGGCGGCCTTCGTGGGCTTGGCCTGCAGCGCGCGCTCGGCATCGGCCAGGCGCCGGCGCTGGGCGAACAGCGCCTGCTCCCACGCGGTGGCCTGGTCGCGGTCGAAGGCGTCGATGTCGGCCTGGATCGCCCGGCCGGTCTCGTCGGCAGGCCGGGCGAAGGCGGCATCGACGGCCTTGGGAATGCGGATGCTGCGGTCGGCCAGGCGGAAGCCGTAAAGCTCGGCGAAGTCGGGCAGGCTGATCGCGGCGCCGGTGCGGCGCACGAAGTCCTCCCACGCGTCGATGATCTGGGCCGAGTAACACATGGGGCGATCGTAGCGGTGCGCGCCGGTCCACGATCGAACGCCCCGCCCCAGGGGGCCCCGACCGATCCGCGTCCGGGCGTCATGCCGGCTTCACCTTGGCCAGCAGGCGGCGCTTCTCGATCTCGGCCAGCCGGGAGTCGCGCCCGGCCTCCGCGGCCTTGAGCTCGTTTTCGCAGGCCTCCGGCGCGCACTTCTGCTTGATGCGGGCGACCACCTCCGCGTACTCGCCGAGGAAGGTGTCGCGCATGTCGGCGAAGAACTTGTCGCGCGCCGCGTCGCTGTCGAAGAGCTTCGGAATCAACGTGAAGGTCACGGTCTCCGGATACTTCATCATCGCTCCGCTCGCGGCGTCCACGACCACGCCGATGACGCCGCCGAGCAGGATGTTGCCCAGCGTCATGGCCTGGAACTCCGAACCGATGACGCCGGCCGTATCGTCGAAACCCTCCTTGCGGCAGAGGACGGCCACGCTCTCGTAGTCCTTGCCCATCTGCACCGTGCCCGGTGTCGGATTCACCCGGCCGACGAGCTTGCCCTTGCGCGTGAACTGGCAGTCCGCACCCTCGGGGTCGGTGTTCACGCCGATGGTCTGCGTCGTGCCGCTGACGATCGTCGCGCAACCGCCGAGACCCAGCAAGCCGGCAGCCAGCAGAAGGAGGACCAGGAGCCTGTGCATTCGGGTGTCTCCGCGTTCGCGCGTCGGCGGGGCTCAGCGGCCTTCGACGAAGGCTGCCCAGGCGGCGTCGTCGCGCAGCCGGCTGCCGATGTTCTTCAGGCACGCCTGGACGACACCGGCGATCAGCGAATCGCCCGGATAGACGAAGGTCCGATCGGTGCAGGTGCTGCGGATCTTCGCCACACGATCCTGCCCGCCCGGCTTGGTGGCCCGCAATTCGAGCTCGACGGTGCCGTTGATGTCCCAGTACAGCGCGGTGGCGGGCGTGACGACGCGGAAGTCCGTGATCTTCGCGGCGACACGCACCGGCGCATCGGCGGCCACGCGCCAGCCCATCGCCTCGAACTCGGCCTGCAGCACGCCGGCCACGGCCTGGGCCGGCGGCGGCGTCAACCGGATCATGCCGAGCGAGATGTTGCCGATCGTCGTGCGCTCGCCGATCAGCGCACCGACGCCGTCGCGGCGCTCGTCCAGCACCGGCGCCAGCGCGACGTCGACACTCGGCGGCCCGCTGCGTCGCGATGCCGCCGGGCCGTAGGCGGGAAGCCTCACATCGGCATTGCCCAGCGCGCCGGCCGGCGCGGCGGGCTTGCGCTCGCCGCCCGCGAACAGGTTGCCCAACGCTTCGTCCACCATCTCCGCCGGGGTCTTGCGGGTCAGCGAGGTGTGGTGCGAGACGGCCATGCCCAGCAACGCAGCGGTCCGAGGGTCGCGCAGTTCGAGGCGCAACTCGAGCAGGTACATCGTCACGTCCCACTGCCACTGGGCCTGGTAGGTGAGCACCGCGTCGGTGCCGGGCGGCACTGCGGCTGCCGATCCGGACGAAGGACTGCGGCCCGACTGGCGCAGGCGCTCGACGATGGCGATGTACACGCCCCGCTCGTCGTCGGCGGAACGCACGACGTAGACCGCCTTCAGCCGCGACAGGTCGACCTCCGCGGCGGTAGCCGCCGTATCGCGGTTGACAGCGCAACCGGCGAGCCCGATCGCGACGAGAACCCAGCCGCCCAGCGCTCGCCAGAAGACGCTTGCCAACCGTGGCCGGCGCGCCGACCCGCTGGCCGTCGAATCGTTCATGTCCGCTCCTCCTCCCCGCCCTCTCGCCGCAAGCCCGGTTGCCGGACGGCAGGCGGCACGCCGGCTGCTGCACGCGACGCCGGAGCCGACCACGCCTGCACGATGGATTCTCCCGACCGCTGCGATCGGCGGCCTTGACCGGGCGCAATCGGCCGGGCGGCCCGCCCCGTTGCGGACCGACCCGGGCTTCGGGCCTTCGTGGCCTTGGCCGCGGAGATGTTCCAGGCGAGCGGGCCGGCGGCGGCGGCGCCGGCGTGAGGCCGCTCTGGCGGTGCGGCGATCGGGCCGAATTCGCGGCCGAGCCGCTGCGCCAGCGCGCGGCGTCCGTCGGTGTGCGACGGCGCCGCGCCCGGGCCGCGCCGCCGCCGTTGCGCTACGCTCGGCCCAGCTCCCGAGGATCGACCGTGAGGCTGCCGCCCCCGATCGCTGTGCTCGCCGCGTTGTGGCTCGCGGCCTGCGCCAGCGTCACCAACCCCGTGACCGGCGAGCGCGAGCTCACGGTGATGGACGAGCCGACCGAGATCGCCGAGGGCGCGAAGGCGCACCAGGAGGTCCTGAAGGCGTACGGCGCCGTCGAGGACGCCGCGCTGCAGGCCTATGTCGACCGCGTCGGCCAGAAGCTCGCCGCGCAGTCGCACCGCGCGAAGCTGAAGTGGACCTTCACGGTGCTGGACAGCCCCGAGGTCAACGCCTTCGCGCTGCCCGGCGGCTACGTCTACGTCACGCGCGGGATCATGGCCTACCTCGACAGCGAGGCCGCCCTGGCGGGCGTGCTCGGGCACGAGATCGGCCACGTGACGGCGCGCCACGGCGCGGCGCAGGCGACGCGCCAGGCGGGCGCCGGCGCGG
>JAFLDG010000351.1 GCA_017302495.1 Burkholderiales bacterium | reverse complement strand
GCGCGCGTCGCTGCGCGGGTCCTGCGCCGCCTCGCGCCGGTCGAACAGGTGGATGCGCGCATGCGGCAGCGCGTCGGCGGCGAGCTGCGCCAGCGCGAGGCCGACCGGGCCGGCGCCGATCACCGCCAGGTCGATCGCGGCCGGGCGCAAGGCGGCGCGGTTCATGCCGCTCCGCCCTGCAGCGCGCGCAGCTCGGCCGGCGTGCCGACGTTGTGCCAGGCGCCGCGCCAGACCTCGGCCGTGATGCGGCGCTCGCGCATCGCCGCCGCCAGCAGCGGGCCGAGCTTCGCCACGCTGCCCGGCACGATGCCGCGGCACAGCCCGGCACGCAGCAGCGCGACGTTCGCGTAGGTCCAGCGCACGCCGTCGGGGCCGGCGGCGTCGGCCAGCGCATGGCCGTCGGCGTCGAGCCCGAAGTCGCCCTGCGGATGGAACGGCGGGTTCGGCACCAGCCACAGGTGGCCGAGCAGGTCGCGGCGCTGGGTGAATCGTTCGGCCAGCGCCACGTCGAACACGAAGTCCGGCGCGAAGATGTCGCCGGAGACCAGCCAGAACGCCTCGCCGAGCCAGGGCAGCGCCTTCGCGATGCCGCCGGCGGTCTCGAGCGCGCCGCCGTGGTCGCGGCCTTCCATCGAGTAGCGGATCGTCAGGCCGAGGCGGGCGCCGTCGCCGAGCGCGGCCGGGAACTGGTCTTCGAGCCACGCGGTGTTGATCACCACCTCGCGCACGCCGGCGCGTGCCAGCGCCTCCAGGTGCCAGGCGATCAGCGGCTTGCCGCGCACCGGCAGCAGCGGCTTCGGCGTCGCATCGCTCAGCGGCCGCATGCGTTCGCCGCGGCCCGCGGCCAGGATCAGCGCCTTCATCGGTCGGGCCCGCGCCGGGGCGCCCTTCGGGTGGGGTTCATCGGTCGTCCCGGTCAGTGTAGGCCCCGGGCCGCGCTTGCCGGCCGTCAAGGGCCGGCCCCGGACCGCCCCCTAGAATCGCCGGCTTCCCGTCATTCCTCCCGCGCCCGGGGCGGCCTTGGCCCGGGGCGAGGCCGCCCGCATGGACGCCAGAACCCTGCCCGACACCGCCCTGATGGCCCACGCGATCCGGGCGCTGGCGATGGACGCCGTGCAGCAGGCCAACTCCGGCCACCCCGGCGCGCCGATGGGCATGGCCGAGATCGCGGTCGCGCTCTGGGACCGGCACCTGAAGTTCGACCCGGCTGCGCCGCACTGGCCCGACCGCGACCGCTTCGTGCTGAGCAACGGCCACGCGTCGATGCTGCTCTACGCGCTGCTGCACCTGAGCGGCTACGACCTGCCGCTGGACGAGCTGAAGCGCTTCCGCCAGCTGCACAGCAAGACGCCCGGGCATCCGGAGGTGGACGTGACGCCCGGCGTCGAGACCACCACCGGCCCGCTCGGCCAGGGGCTGGCGAACGCGGTCGGCATGGCGCTGGCCGAGAAGCTGCTCGCGCACGAGTTCAACCGGCCCGGCCACGCGGTGGTCGATCACCGCACCTATGTCTTCCTGGGCGACGGCTGCCTGATGGAAGGCATCAGCCACGAGGCCTGCGCGCTCGCCGGCGCCTGGCAGCTGAACAAGCTGGTCGCTCTCTACGACGACAACGGCATCAGCATCGACGGCGCGGTCAAGCCCTGGTACGTCGACAACGTGGTCGAGCGCTTCGAGGCCTACGGCTGGAACGTGATCGGGCCTATCGACGGCCACGACGTGGCGGCGGTCGACGCCGCGATCGCGCAGGCGCGCGAGGCCGCGAACGCGCCGACGCTGATCGTCTGCCGCACGACCATCGGCCGCGGCTCGCCGAACCGCGCCGGCACCGCCAAGGCGCACGGCGAGGCGCTGGGGCCGGACGAAGTAGCGGCGACGCGCGCCGCGATCGGCTGGGCCGAGCCGCCGTTCGTGATCCCCGCGCCGATCTACGCGATGTGGGATCACCGCGCCCGCGGCGCGGCCGCCCGGGCGCAGTGGACGCAGGCCTTCGACGCCTATCGCGCGGCGTTCCCGGACCTCGCCGCACAGCTGCAGCGGCGCCTGGCCGGCGAACTGCCCGCCGGTTTCGAGGCGCTCGCGGCCGAGACGATCGCCGCGGCGCGTGCCAAGGCCGAGACGGTGGCCACGCGCAAGGCGAGCCAGCTCGCGCTCGAGGCGTTCACGAAGGCGCTGCCCGAGATGCTCGGCGGCTCGGCCGACCTGACCGGCTCGAACCTGACGAACACCGCATCGACGCCCGCGCTGCGCTTCGGCGACGACGGCACGCCGAAGGTCACCGGCGACGGCAAGCCGGGTAGGCACGTCAACTACGGCGTGCGCGAGTTCGGCATGGCCGCGATCATGAACGGGCTCGCGCTGCACGGCGGCTGGATCCCCTACGGCGGCACCTTCCTGACCTTCAGCGACTACAGCCGCAACGCGATCCGGATGGCCGCGCTGATGAAGCGGCGCGTGATCCACGTCTTCACGCACGACTCGATCGGTCTCGGCGAAGACGGGCCGACGCACCAGAGCGTCGAGCATGCGGCGTCGCTGCGGTTGATCCCGAACCTCGAGGTCTGGCGCCCGGCCGACACCGCCGAGACCGCCGTCGCCTGGGCCGCCGCGCTGCGTGACGCGCAACGGCCGAGCGCGCTGCTGCTGAGCCGGCAGAACCTGCCGCCGCTGCCAGCGCCGGCGGCCGGCGACGTCGCCCGCGGCGCCTACGTGCTGGCCGAGAGCGCCGCGGGCCGGGCGCGCGCGGTGATCATCGCCACCGGCAGCGAGGTGCAGCTCGCCATGCAGGCCCGGGACCTGCTCGCGCAGCAGCGCATCGGCGTGCGCGTGGTCAGCATGCCGAGCACGACCGTGTTCGACCGCCAGGACGCCGCGTACAAGGTGTCGGTGCTGCCGCCGAAGCTGCCGCGGATCGCGGTCGAGGCCGGCGTCACCGCCGGCTGGTGGAAGTACGGCTGCGCCGCGGTGCTCGGCATCGACCGCTACGGCGAGAGCGCGCCGGGGCCGGTGCTGTTCAAGGCCTTCCACCTGAGCGCGCAGGATGTCGCGGACACGGTCCGCACGGTGCTCGGCCGCTGAGGTCGCAACCCCACAATTCCCTCGTCCCCAAGGAGCTTCGACATGGCCATCAAGGTAGGCATCAACGGTTTCGGCCGCATCGGGCGCATGGTGTTCCGCGCCGCGATCAGGCACTTCGACGACATCGAGATCGTCGGCATCAACGACCTGCTGGAGCCCGACTACCTGGCCTACATGCTGCAGTACGACAGCGTGCACGGCCGCTTCAAGGGCGAGATCGCGGTCGACGGCTCGACGCTCGTGGTCGACGGCAAGAAGATCCGCCTCACCGCCGAGAAGGACCCGGCGGCGCTGAAGTGGAACGAGGTCGGCGCCGACATCGTGGTCGAATCGACCGGTCTGTTCCTGACCGAGGACACGGCACGCAAGCACCTCGCGGCCGGCGCGAAGAAGGTGATCATGTCGGCGCCGAGCAAGGACGAGACGCCGATGTTCGTCTACGGCGTGAACCACGCCAAGTACGCCGGCGAGGCGATCATCAGCAACGCCAGCTGCACCACGAACTGCCTGGCGCCGGTGGCGAAGGTGCTGCACGACACCTGGGGCATCAAGCGCGGGCTGATGACCACGGTGCACGCGACCACCGCGACGCAGAAGACCGTCGACGGCCCGAGCAACAAGGACTGGCGCGGCGGCCGCGGCATCCTCGAGAACATCATCCCCAGCAGCACCGGCGCGGCGAAGGCGGTGGGCAAGGTGATCCCGGAGCTGAACAAGAAGCTGACCGGCATGTCCTTCCGGGTGCCGACTTCCGACGTGTCGGTGGTCGACCTGACGGTGGAGCTGGTCAAGGAAGCCACGTACGAGGAGATCTGCGCCGCGATGAAGGCCGCGAGCCAGGGCGCCATGAAAGGCGTGCTCGGCTACACCGAGGACAAGGTGGTGGCCACCGACTTCCGCGGCGAGAGCTGCACCAGCGTGTTCGACGCCGACGCCGGCATCGCGCTGGACAAGACCTTCGTCAAGGTCGTCGCCTGGTACGACAACGAGTGGGGCTACTCATGCAAGGTGCTCGAGATGGTCCGGGTGATGGCCGGCAAGTGAGCGGTCGCCGGGCCGAGCCATGCCGCAGGGGCCGCCGGCCCCGCTTCCTGACGGCCGGACCCCGGCCGAGCGCGTGAACACCGGCCGCGCTGCGAGGGCGAACTCCGGCAGGAGCATCCCGGTGGGCCCGCTGGTGCGGGCTGCGCAAGCCCGCCCGCGGCGGTGGGCGCAGGCCGTGGCGGCCGCGCTCTGCGCCACGGCCGCCTCCTGGGCGGCCGCGGCCGACGAGCCGCCCGCGCGCGTGATCGTCACGCTCAAGCCCGGCGCCGCGCTGCTGGCGGAGCGGCC
>JAFLDG010000350.1 GCA_017302495.1 Burkholderiales bacterium | reverse complement strand
ATATCTTTGCGTGAATAACTTATGAATATTTTTTGCATGGCGTCCCAATAGCAATATCTTACCATTCAAATGTAAGTTTTGTAGTTGGGTCTTTTTGTTTAGAACTTGTTGGATTTCTCTAACATTCTCACTGGTTGCCGCTGCTGGCCGACGTGCTGGCGCCGATGCGCGAGCCGCTGGAAGAGATCTGGCGCAGCCGCGACGCCGCGGCCGACCCGCTCGCCGAGGGCGAGCGTCTGGCGCACGCGCTGCAAGCGCCGATCGCGCAGGCGCTGCGCGAGGGGCTGGCGCGGCTGTACCCGCAGGTGCCGGCACTGGACGGCGCCGACCCGAGCGGCTAAGGTGCGGGCACGATGAAGCTCCCGATCGACTTCCACTTCGACTTCTCGTCCCCGTACTCGTACATCGCGTCCGAGTGGATCGAGGCGCTGGCCGCGCGCCACGGCCGCACCGTGCGCTGGCACGCGATCCTGCTCGGCGCGACGTTCCAGGCGGCCGACCTGAGGAGCCCGGTGTCGTACCCGATCAAGCGCGAATACAGCCTGCGCGACTTCAAGCGTTCGGCGCGCTTCGAAGGCGTGCCCTTCGTGCAGCCCGACCGCTTCCCGGTGAACAGCCTGCTCGCCGCGCGCGTGTTCTGGTGGCTCGCCGACACGCAGGGCGCCGAGGCCGCGGTCGCCTGGGCCCGGGCGGGGCTGCGCGGCTACTTCACGCGCGGGCTGATGATCGACGAGCCGGCGGGCCTGCGCGAGCTGGCCGCCGCCTGCGCCCTCGATCCGCAGGCGGTCGAGGCGGCCTGCGCCGACCCCGCGGTGAAAGCGCGGCTGAAGGCCGAGAACGACCAGGCGATCGCCGCCGGCGTCTTCGGCGCGCCGTTCTTCTTCGTCGACGGCGAGCCGTTCTGGGGCAACGACCGCAAGGTGCAGATCGAACGCTGGCTCGCGCAGGGCCCCTTCTGATCCGGAGCAACGATGAGAAAGACCGTGAAGTCGATGGTCGACGAGGCCACCGCCGCGATCACCACCTTCAGCATCGAGGAAGCGCGCGACCTGCACGGCCGCGACGACGTGCAGTTCATCGACATCCGCGACGTGCGCGAGCTCGAACGCGACGGCGTCATCCCGGGCGCCTTCCACGCGCCGCGCGGCATGCTCGAGTTCTGGGTCGATCCCGAGAGCCCCTATCACAAGCCGGTCTTCGGCCAGGACAAGCGCTTCGTGCTGTTCTGCGCCGCCGGCTGGCGCTCGGCGCTGGCGACGAAGACGCTGCAGGACATGGGCTTGCCGAAGGTGGCGCACATCGACGGCGGTTTCACGGCCTGGAAGGCGGCCGGCGCGCCGGTGGCGACGAAGGGGCCGAAGGCCGCCGCGAACGCCGGCCTGCCCGCCGGCGCCGACAAGCCCGCCGGGTGATGCGGCTCGCCCGTTTCCTGTGCCTGCAGGCGCGCGCGAACGCACTCGCGAACCACCGCCTCGGCCGCGCGATCGCCACGCTGCCGGCGGCCGACTGGAGCGCGCCGCGGACGAGCTTCTTCCCGAGCCTGGCCGGCACGCTGAACCATGTGCTGGCGGTGGACCGCTACTACATCGCCGCGCTGCAGCGCGACCCCGACCCGCGCGCCGCCTGGGCCGACTTCGTGCCGTGCCCGGACGTCGGCACCTGGCGCACGCAGCAGCGCGCCAGCGACGAGCGCCTGATCGCGTACTGCGACGCGCTCGACGATGCCGCGCTCGATGCGGTGATCGAGCTGCCGCGGCGCGACCACGTCCAGCGCGAACGCGCCGGGCACGTGCTCGCGCACCTCTTCAACCACCAGGTGCATCACCGCGGCCAGGCGCATGCGATGCTGGCGGGCACCGCGGCCGCGCCGCCGCAGCTCGACGAGTTCCTGATGCCGAGCGAGGCCCATCTGCGCGCGGCCGACATGGCCGAACTGGGCTGGGACGAGGCCGCGGTCTACGGCAGCGCGTGAGCGCGTACTGCCGTTCCGAAGCCCCCGCACCGCAGCGCCCCGGGCGCGGCGTTTCCCCATGACGCCGGCCGGCCTCGACACGACGCAGCTGTTCGCGCTCGCCGCCGCGCTCGGCTGGGCGAGCGGGCTGCGGCTGTACCTCGTCGTCTTCCTCACCGGCGCGGCGGGTGCGCTCGGCTGGGTCGCGTTGCCCGAGGGCCTGCGCGTGCTGCAGCAGCCGTTGCTGCTCGGCGCCAGCGGGCTGATGCTCGTGGCCGAGTTCTTCGCCGACAAGATCCCCGGCATCGACTCGCTGTGGGACCTGGTGCAGACGCTGGTGCGCATCCCGGCCGGCGCGCTGCTCGCCGCCGGCGTCTTCGGCGGCGATCAGGCGAGCTGGGCGCTGATCGCCGCGCTGCTCGGCGGCACGCTCGCCGCGACGAGCCACCTGGCCAAGGCGAGCACACGTGCGGCGGTGAACACCTCGCCCGAGCCGTTCTCGAACTGGTCGCTGTCGCTGGCCGGCGACGCCGCGGTGCCGACGATGCTGTGGCTGGCGTGGCAGCATCCGCTGTGGTTCTTCGCCGCGCTGGCGCTGGCGCTGCTGCTGGCTTTGGTGCTGATCGTCAAGCTGCTGCGCTTCCTGCGCCGCCTGCTCGGCCGCTGGCGCGCGGACGGCGTCGCGGCCGGCAGAGGCACGGGGCCGTAGCGCGCAACGGGGCGCGCGCGGCGCGTCTGCTCGGGCAGGGCCCCGGGTGGACGGGGTGCTCCGGGGGCCGGACAGGCCCGGCAGACGAGCAGCACGTCGCGAGCGCAGCGGTCGTCGTCGAGGAGCCGGCGCACGTCGATGCCCTGGCCCCGCTCGTGCATCGGCGCGAGGTGGATGCGGTGCGCCAGGGCCGGGCGCGGCTTGGGTGGACGCGGGAGGGTCATCGCCGCGAAGGCAATGTCGGCGTCGCGCACCGCCGCCGCCCCGCGCGAACGCGGTGGCGGTCGGCGAGAATCCGGCGCAGTCCGCCCACCGCCGCGGCGCCGCGAGTAGCCCGATGTCCAGTCCTGCCCCCGCCGCCGCTCCCGCCGCCGCCCAGGCTGCCGGCTTCCAGCGCGTCAGCGCCGCCCTCGCCGCGCGCGGCCATGCCCATGCGCCGCGCTGGCTCGAGGTCGCGGCGCGGACCTCGCAGCAGGCGGCCGACGCGCTCGGCGTCGCGCTCGGCCAGATCGCCAAGAGCGTGGTCTTCCGCCGCCTCGCCGACGGGGCGGCGGTGGTGGTCATCGCCTCGGGCGACCGGCGCATCGACGAGCGCCGGCTCGCCGCGCTCGCCGGCCCGGTCGGCCGCGCCGACGCCGACTTCGTGCGCGAGCGCACCGGCTTCGCGATCGGCGGCGTGTCGCCGGTCGCGCTCGGCGGCGAGCCGGTGCTGCTGCTCGACCGCGAGCTGCAGCGCTTCGAGGTGATCTGGGCCGCGGCCGGGCATCCGAACGGTGTCTTCCGGCTGACGCCGGCCGAGTTGCACGCGCTGACCGCCGCGCCCTGGGTGGAGGTGGTGCAGCCGTGACCCTGCCGCGCGCCGCGGGTGTGCCGAGCCCTTGCATCGACGTCTGCCGGATGGATCCGGCCACCGGCTGGTGCCTGGGCTGCCGGCGCACGATCGACGAGATCGCCTCGTGGAGCCGGCTGAGCGACGCCGAGCGGCGGGCCGTGTGGCGGCAGCTCGATGCGCGCCGGCCGGCCGCAAGCGCGAGCGCGACTGTGACCGCAAGCGCGACCGCGAAGCCCCGATGAAGACGCTCGAATTCTGGTTCGACCCGGTCTCGCCCTACGCCTACCTGGCCTTCGAGCAGTTGCCGCAGGCGCTCGAAGGCTGCTCGTACGTCGTCGCCTACCGGCCGGTGCTGTTCGCCGGCCTGCTCGGCCACTGGGGGCAGAAGGGGCCGGCCGAGATCGAGCCGAAGCGCGCCTGGACTTTCCGCCAGGTGGCCTGGGCCGCGCACCGGCTCGGCATCGAGATCGCGACCCCGGCGCAGCATCCGTTCAACCCGCTGCCGCTGCTGCGCTTGGCGCTGGCGAGCGCGCCGGCCGGCGAGTTGCCGAACCGGCGCGCGTGCGAATTGATCCTGCGCCATGTCTGGCGCGGCGCCGGGGCCGATGCGCGCGACCCGGCCCGGCTGCAGGCCCTGCACGACGCGGTGGTGCCGCTGCGCGACCCGGCGTCGGACGCGGTGAAGGCCGAGTTGCGCGCGCACACCGAGGTCGCGATCGAGCGCGGCGTCTTCGGCGTGCCTACGGTCGAGGTCGAGGGCCGGCTGTTCTGGGGCCTGGACGCGCTGCCGATGGTGCGCGCGCTGCTGCAGGGCGACCCTTGGTTCGACGGGCCCGAGTGGGATGCCGCGGCGGTCGCGCCGCCGGGGGTCGTTCGCACCGGCTGACGCGCGGGTGCAGGCATCGGCGTAAGATCGGAAG
>JAFLDG010000035.1 GCA_017302495.1 Burkholderiales bacterium | reverse complement strand
GGCCGATCCGCATGACACCCGGCGGCTACGAGCTGCAGGGCCTGAGCGCCCGCGTCGGGCAGAGCCGGCTCGGCGGCAGCGGCCGGCTCGACCTGAGCGGGCCGCGGCCGCAGCTGCAGATGCAGGTGGCGGCCGAGACCCTCCAGCTCGACGACTTCCCGGCGCCGCAGCGGCTGACCGACGAGCCCGGGCCCGACCGCGACGCTGCGGGCCTGCGTGCTTCGGCCGGCCGGCTGGCCGGCCGCACCGACCGGCTGCTGAGCGCGGGCTTCCTGCGCCGCTTCGATGCGAGCGTGGACGTCCAGGCCCGCGAAGTGCTGTCGGGCGCCGACCGGCTGGCCGACGGCCGCCTGCACCTCGAGCTGCAGCAGGGGCGGCTGAACCTGGACCCGGCGGTCGTGAACCTGCCCGGCGGCGGCCTGCGCCTGGCGATGGTCTACGACCTGAAGGGCGCGCAACTCGACTTCGAGCTGGCCGCGGCGATCGAGCGCTTCGACTACGGCATCATCGCGCGCCGCCAGCATCGCACCGCCGACCTGCGCGGGCTGTTCAGCCTGGACATGAAGATCAAGGGCACGGCGCCGTCGCTGGACGCGCTGCTGCCCTATGCCAGCGGGCACCTGGACTTCGCCGTCTGGCCGACCGAGCTGCGCAGCGGCGTCTTCAGCACGTGGTCGTCGAACCTGGTGCTGACGCTGCTGCCGCTGATCGACCCGAGGGCCGATCCGCAGATCAACTGCATCGTCGGCCGCTTCGACCTGCAGGACGGCAATCTCGCCGCCGAGACGATGCTGATCGACACGACGTCGGTGCGCATCCGCGGCGAGGGCGCGGCGCACCTGGCGACCGAGCAGCTGGGCTTCGTCTTCCGCCCGCGGGCCAAGGGGATCGGCCTGCTGCGGTTGCAGACGCCGTTGCGCGTGGGCGGCACGCTGTACGACCAGCGCTTCTACTTCACCCAGGGCGACGTGCTGGAATCGGTGCTGCGCCTGATCGCGTCGCCGGTGCTGCTGCCGATCGAGCGGCTGCGCCACGGCCCGCAGGCGCGCGACGGTACCGACGTGTGCACCGACCCGCTGCGCGCGGCGGGGGGCTGACCCACCGGCAGGCCGGTGGCGGTCCGGCGCGGCGCGCGGCGGGCGATGGCAAGACGCGGCGATCGGATACCAGAAGGCCTCGACCCGCCATCGGCCGCGGTGCGAGCGTGCGGCACGCCTGCACAATCCGCCACCCCGACCGACGCCTGCCGTCAGCGGCAACCCGACGATGAACCCGCCTCCCCGCAACGACATCACCCGCGTCACGCTCGCGGTGCTCTTCATCGGCGCGCTGATCGTCGCCTCGTTCTGGGTGCTGCGGCCCTTCCTCGCGCCCGCGATCTGGGCGACGATGATCGTCGTCACCACCTGGCCGATGCTGCGCGGCATCGAGGCCCGGCTCGGGGGCCGGCGGGCCCTGGCCGCCGCGGTCATGACGCTGCTGCTGGTGCTGCTGTTCGTGCTGCCGCTGATGGGGGCGGTCGTCACGATTGCCGGCCATGCCGACGGGATCGTCGGGATGGCCCAGGCGCTCGCCGCCCACGAACTGCCGCCGCCGCCACCGTGGCTGGGCGAACTGCCGCTGGTCGGCGACCGGCTCGTGCCGATCTGGGAGCAGGCCGTGGCCGCCGGCGCCAAGGGCCTGATCGCGCACCTGGCGCCCTACGCCGACGACATCGCCAGGTGGTTCGTCGCCCAGGCCGGCAGCCTGGGCTTCGTGTTCGTGCAGTTCGTGCTGACCGCGCTGCTGGCGGCGGTGATGTACGCCGGCGGCGAGGCGGCGGCGGCCGGCCTGCGCCGCTTCGCCCGGCGCCTGGCCGGCGTGCAGGGCGACAAGGCCTTGACGCTGGCCGGCCAGGCCATCCGCGGCGTGGCGCTGGGCGTGGGCGTGACGGCGGTGGTGCAGGCGGTGCTGGGCGGCATCGGGCTGGCGATTGCCGGCGTGCCCTTCGTCGCCTTGCTGACCGCGGTGATGCTGCTGCTGGGCATCGCGCAGATCGGCTGTGGGCCGGTGCTGCTGGCGGCCACCGGCTGGTTGTTCTGGCGCGGCGAGACCGGCTGGGGCAGCTTCGCACTGGTCTGGTCGGTGGCGGTGATGACGCTCGACAACGTGCTGCGGCCGCTGCTCATCAAGCGCGGCGCCGACCTGCCGTTGCTGCTGATCTTTGCCGGCGTGGTCGGCGGCCTGCTGGCCTTCGGGCTGGTGGGCCTGTTCGTCGGCCCGGTGGTGCTGGCCGTGGCCTACACGCTGCTGGACGACTGGATGCGCGCCGGGCCGGCGTCCGACGCTGCCGCACCGGCCGACGAGGGCGCAACGGCCGTGCCGCAGGAGCGGGTGTCGACATGAGCCGCAGCATCGAGCGCGCCTTTGCCGAGTGGCGCTTCCTGTCGCTGACGCTGCTGATCTGCGCGTACCTGCTGGCCGCGCCGCTGATCGTGGGCAAGTGGCCGGTCCAGATGCTGCTCGAGGGGCTGCTGCTGGTCACGGTGCTGGTGACCTTGTCGGCCAACCCGGGCTGGCAGAAGCTGCGCCGGGCGCTGGTGGCGCTGTGGCTGATGTCCGTCGCGGGCACGCTGCTGTCGGTGTTCTCGGTGCGGCCCGACTGGAAGCCGTGGTACCGGACGATCGAGCTGCTGACCACGGTGCCGGTGCTCGCCGTGCTGGCCGCCGGCATGCTGGCCTTCGTGCGGCGCGCGCGCCGGTTGACCCTGGACAGCATCTTCGCCACCGTGGCGGCCTATCTGCTGCTGGCGCTGCTGTTCGCGCAGATCTACCTGTGCCTGCTCACCTGGAACCCGGCCAGCTTCACGCTGCCCTTCGATGCCGCCAGCCGCCCGGCCCATCTGTTGCAGTCCGACATGAGCTACTTCAGCCTGGTGACGCTGGCCACCGTCGGCTACGGCGACGTGCTGCCGGCCACGCACCTGGCGCGCATGCTGGCGATGTTCCAGGCCGTGATCGGCGTGTTCGACCTGGCGGTGGTGGTGGCGATGTTCGTCGGCGCCTACGCGTCGCAACCGCGGGAGTGACGCGCGCACCTGCAGCAAGTCGCCCCACCACGGGCCGCGCGTCTTGCCCAGCCGCGGCGGTTCCCACCCGCGGCGAGCCGCGCTGCCCATGGCCGCGCCAGCGTGGCCGCGCAGGCTCACGCGCAAGTCGACTCGAATCCGTCCTCCAGGAACCGTTGTCGGTCAGGAGTGCCGGCGGTAGAAATCGAGCCCGGCGTCGGGCCGGGCGCCCCGATCCCCTACCGGTACTGCGCCTCGCGTTCGTGCCGTGCCGACGCCAGATAGACGGCGTCGCTGCTGCGGTAGTACAGGATCCAGAAACCCCCGAGCAGCCACTCGCGCGGCTGCAGCCGGCGGCGCGCACTCAGCGGCGCCAGCCGCGTCAGCCAGGCCGCCTCGGCAGCGTCGTGAAGAAGCTGCAAGGTCGCGGGCCGGCCGATGTCGGGCTGCGCCGCCAGCAGCGGCATGAGTTCGTTTTCCACCAGATCGATCAGCCGCAGCGCCCGGGTGCCGGCCTCAGGGTGCAGGTGCTGCAGCGCGGCGTAGTGCTCGAGCATCGCCTCCAGCGCGCGCTCGAAGCGCTGCGCGACGACCACCGGCAGCCGGGCAGGCCTTGGCGCACGCCGGCGGACGGCCGGCTTCACCGGGCAGCGATGCGCCTGGCCTTGGCGCGCAGCCGCGCCAGGCGCGGCTTGAAGTCGTCCCACGCGTAGACCCGGCCGGACTCGATGTCCTCGGCCGCCTCCACCAGCGCCGCCAGCTTCGACAAGTGCTCGGCTTCGCGAAAGCGCCGCAGATCGTCGAGTTGGCCGGCGGTGATCAGCGCGACGTAGCTTTCGCCGTTCTTGGTGAAGACCTTCTCGCGGCCGGTCTTCGACACGTCGTCGGCCAGTTCGGTCAGCCGCGCCCGGGCACGCGTGATGGCGATGATGTCCTTGGTGGAGGTCTCGCTCATGGTGGATGGGCAGAACAGTGATGCACGATTGTGGGGCATTATCCTGACTCCCGCCAGGGCGCGCGTGCCTCGAGCGGCCTGGCGAACCCGCCCGCCGCCGGATCCGACCGAGCTTCGCTGCCCGCCCTGCTACCCGCGCCCGATGCGCCGGTAAACCCCGGGCGAGCAGCCGGTCCAGCCCTTGAACGCGCGCTGGAACGAGGACGATTCCGAGAAGCCCAGCTCGGCCGCCAGCCGGCTCAACGGCACCTCGCTGCTGTTGAGCCGAAAGATCGCCACGTCCCGGCGCAAGGCATCCTTGATCGCCTGGAACGAGGTGCCCTCGGCCGCCAGATGGCGCTGCAGCGAGCTGTCGGACATGTGCAGCGCCTGCGCCACCTCGACCAGATCCGGCCAGGCCGGGCGCGTGCGCTCGAGCTGCGCGCGCACGCGGCCGCTGATCGCGCCGTCGCGCCGGGGCAGCAGCACGTACATCACGCCGTCCTTCAGAAAGGCCCGCAGCGCCGCCTCGTCGCGGCACGGCGGCAGCTTCAGCCACGAGGCCTCGAACCACAGCGCGCTGGCCGGCGCGCCGAACCGCCAGGGTGCCGGAAAGATGCGCATGTAGCCTTCGACATCGGCCGGCCGGGGGAAGCTGAAATCGAAGCGCACCGGCGGCAGCCGGCTGCCGACCAGCCAGGCCAGCAGCTGCCAGTACACGCGCAGCACCAGGCTGTCCCTGAACGGCGACGGCGGCAGCGCGGGGTCGGTCACGCGCAGCACCAGCCCGGCCAGTGGCCCGTCGCGCACCAGTTCCAGGGCGATGACCTCGTAGAGCAGCCGGAACACATGCGCGATGCGGCGGATCGCGACCTCGAGCGTCGGTGCGCCGAGGGCCGCTCGCATCTGCAATGCAATGCCGCCTGCGCGAGCGGGCCGGGGCAGGACCCCGAGCGCCTCGTCGTCGCGCTCGGCGATCATCGCGCGCCCGAGCGCGGCGTACTGCGCCAGCGTCACCCGGCCCTTGGGCGCCGCCATCTGCTCGGCGCTGATGCCGGCAGCTTGCAGCCAGCGCTCGCAGGACTCGCCGCGCTGCAGCGCGCCGGCGAGCAGGAAGTGCACGAAGACCACGCTCACCGTCATCGGCGGTGCGGCCGTTTCGCCGTCGTCCGCGGGCATCGGCTGAGGCGATCCGTCATCGCTTCGGGGCGCGGCGTCATTTGCACCGGGCGCGCCCGTTTCTAGCATCGGGGCCTTCGATCCGGCAGCCCTGTCCGCCCCGCGCTTTGGCGCGGAACGCGCGGGGTCGCTCTTCTCGGAATCTTCGTCTTCGATCGACATAGCGGATGGCCACTTTGCCATGAACGAAGCTTACGTCGTCGGCGTGGGCATGACCCGGTTCGTCAAGCCGGGCGCCCACGGGCCGTACCCGCAGATGGGCGCCGCGGCGGTGCGCGAGGCTCTTTCCGACGCCGGGCTGGACTACGGCCGGGTGCAGCAGGCCTTCGCCGGCTACGTCTATGGCGACTCCACCTGCGGCCAGCGCGTGCTGTACGACGTGGGTCTGACCGGCATCCCGGTGCTCAACGTCAACAACAACTGCGCCACCGGATCGAGCGCGCTGTTCCTGGCGCGCCAGGCAGTGGCCGGCGGCGCGGTGGACTGCGCGCTGGCGCTCGGCTTCGAGCAGATGAACCCGGGCGCGCTCGGCTCGCACTTCAACGACCGGCCGAGCCCGCTCGAGAAGTTCGACCTCGTCACCGAGGAGCTGGTGGGCCACGCCGAGGTGCCGCTGGCGCTGCGCTACTTCGGCGGCGCCGGCCTGGCGCACATGCAGCGCTTCGGCACGCCGCTGGAGACCTTTGCCAAGGTGCGCGCCAAGGCCAGCCGCCACGCGCAGCACAACCCGATGGCGCTGTTCCGCCAGGTGCTCACGCCCGAGCAGGTGCTGGCCTCGCCGGCGCTTTGGCCGGGCGTGATGACCCGGCTGATGGCCTGCCCGCCCACCTGCGGCGCCGCCGCGGCGCTGATCTGCACCGAGAGCTTCGCCGCGCGCCACGGCCTGGACCGCCGCGTGCGCATCCGCGCGCAGGCGATGACCACCGACACGCCGCGGGCCTTCGAGGCCAACGACATGCGCGAGGTGGTGGGCTTCGGCATGGCGCGTGCGGCCGCGCGGCAGGTGTACGAGGCGGCCGGCATCGGCCCCGAGGACCTGCAGCTGGTGGAGCTGCACGACTGCTTCGCGCAGAGCGAGGTGCTCAGCTACGAGGCGCTCGGCCTGTGCCCCGAAGGCGGCGCGCAGCGGTTCGTGGACGACGGCGACAACACCTATGGCGGCCGCGTGGTCACCAACCCGTCGGGCGGGCTGCTGAGCAAGGGCCACCCGCTCGGCGCCACCGGGCTGGCGCAGTGCACGGAGCTGGTGCAGCAGTTGCGCGGCACGGCCGGCAAGCGCCAGGTCGAAGGCGCACGCCTGGCGCTGCAGCACAACCTGGGGTTGGGCGGCTCCTGCGTGGTGACGATGTACGAAAGGGTCTGAACCCGTGATCGACAAGAGCCTCATCGGGCGCGAACTGCCGCCCTCGACGCTGACGCTGGAGCGCGGCCGGCTGCGCTTCTACGCCCGGGCCATCGGCGAAACCGACCCGGTGCGTACCGACCTGGCCGCCGCACGCGACGCGGGGTATGCCGACCTGCCGGCGCCCGAGGGCCGCGAGATGGAGGCGGGCGCCGACCCGGGCCTGATGGACGCGATGGAGAAGATGACCCCGCTGGGCCGCGGCGGCACGCCCGACGAGGCCGCCGGCGCGGGGGTTCTGTTCGGCAGCCCCGAGTCGGACGACGCCAGCGGCCCGACGCTGGTGTGCAGCGGCGGCCTGACCGGGTTCTGAAGGGCGCCGCGCCACGCCGTTCCACGCGAGGAGTTGCCATGCCTGCCCCCGACCTGATCCACCGCCTGTCGCGCCATCTGAAGATGAGCGAGCTGCGCGTCTTCACGGCGGTGCTCGAGCACCGCAGCCTGCGCAAGGCGGCGGCGGCGCTGCACCTGACGCAGCCGGCCTTGAGCAAGTCGATCGCCGGCCTGGAGGACATGCTGGGCGTGAAGCTGTTCGACCGTGTGGCCAACGGCGTGGAGCTCACCGTTCACGGCCACGGTTTCGCGCCGCGCGCGCGGGCGGTGTTCGACGAGCTGCGCCGCGCCGCGCAGGATCTGGTGCTGGTGTCCAGCGGCGCCGTCGGCTCGCTGCGCGTCGGCACGCTGCCGCTGCCGGCGATCCCGGTCGTGCCGGCGGCGGTGGGCCGGCTGCTCGACGCGCACCCGGGCGTGCAGGTGTCGCTGGTCGAGGAACACGAGACCGAGCTGCTGGACCGCCTGCGCCGGCGCGACATCGAGCTGGCGATCCTGCGTCCGGCCCTGGTGGACGCCGAGGACGACCTGCGCATCGAGCGCCTGTTCGACGAGAGCGCCTGCGTGTTGGCGGCGCGGACCCATCCGCTGGCGGCGCGCAGCCAGCTGCAGTGGCCCGAGCTGCTGCAGCAGCGCTGGGTGCTGCCGCCGGCCGACTGCTTCTTCTACGAGCATGTCCGGCGCTCGCTGGACGCCATGCACCTGCGGATGCCCCGGCCGGCGGTCGAGGCGATGTCGGTCCAGCTGCGGTTCTCGCTGGTGCTGCATGCCGGCATGCTGTCGTTCGGCATGTGTTCGCAGACCCGCTCCGGCGCGGGCAGGGAATTCGTCGTGCGCCTGCCGGTCGATCTGCCGGTGACGCACACGGCGGTGGCTGCGGTCAGCCTGAAGTCGCGCGAGCCGAGCCCGCTGGCGCGGAGGTTCGTGCAGCAGGTGCAGGCGCTGGCGGAGGCGCCGGCGGCACCCGCGGGGCCGGCCCGACACGAGCTGGCCCTGCTCGAAGCGACGCCCTGAAGGCGCGGCGGCCGAGGGCCGACCTTCCTAGGCGAGCCCGACCCGAAGCACGATCCAGCCGCCGAGCATCACCGTCGCGACGCCGACCGTCCCGGCCAGGCCCCGATAGGCCCAGCCGAGGCGGCGCGACGTGAGTCGCAGCGGCACTGCGATCGCGACCGACAGCAGCGCCATGCCGAGGATCGAGCCGAGACCGAAGATCGCGATGGTGACCAGCCCCCAGGCCGGCGAGCGCAGCGCCTCGAGGCTGAGCAGGACCAGCGCCGCCGAGCCGGCCATGCCGTGCACCATGCCGACGATCAGCGCACGCGCCGGAAAGCCGGGCGGGTGCGCGTGCTCGTGCCGCTTCGGGTCGTGCGGCGCGGCCTCCCCGCGGTGCGAGTGGGCGTGGAAGTGCGCGATGCTGTCCGCGTGGCGATGGGCGTGGAAGTGGATGCGCTCGCGCCGCAGCCGGCGCAGCGCGTCGGCGCCGAGCCCGACGAGCATGACCCCGACCGCCATCTCGAGCCAGCGCGCCGCCTGCTCCGGGACGACCGCGCCCGCGACCAGCACCGCGCCGCCGAACAGCATCAGCGTCAGCGTGTGACCCATGCCCCAGGCCACGCCCTGCGCGACGGTGCGGCCGAGCGAGCGCGTGCCCGTGGCCAGCGTGGCGACCGCCGCGACGTGGTCCGCGTCGAGCGCGTGCCGCAGCCCGAGCAGGAAGCCGAGCATGAGGGTGGAGGTCAGCGTCATGGCCGGTCGAAGTGCTGGCGAGGCAGCAGGAAGATCCACGACGCGAGCACGAACGGTGCGGTCAGCGTCGGGATGCCGAAGGGCGCCAGCGCGACGTTCATCGCGCCCTGGACGATGACCGTGAACACCGTGGCCACCAGCGCGTAGACCGCGACCCGGACGCCGGGCTTGTAGAACACCGCGCCGAGGGCGATCGCCGTGAGCACCGGGCTGAAGCCCATCAGGCCGCCGGTGATCAGGTCGCTCTCGGCGCCGAGCAGGTGCGCGGTGACCACCGCGACGACCGCACCGCCGATGGCGAAGGCCGCGGCGGGAATCGAGTTCACGGCCAGCCCGGCGAGCAGCAGCAGCGCGGCAACGAGGCTCGCCTTCAGGAACACCTGGCCGACGCTGCGCAGCACGCCGCCGGCGAAGTCGCCGAAGGCCAAGGGATTCGCCGCGGCCGGATCGATGGCGACGACCTCGGCAACCATCGGCAGGCCGCTGCCCTGGACCGCCGAGAACGCGTAGGTGGACAGGAAGAAGAGCCAGGCCGTCAGCACGAACGGCGCCGTCAGCGCGGCCACGTCCCAGCTCTTGAACACGTTGGCGACCGCGAGCGTGACCGGCACCGACACCGCGCCGCCGAGCGCGACGTAGACCCACCACAGCGGCGAGACGGCGAGAAAGGTGCCGAAGGCGAGGCCGACGAGGTAGGCGTTGTAGCCGTACAGGCCGGCCTTCAGCGCGGCGGCGTCGACGCGCAGCCACATCGCGGCGAGCGTGCCGGCGACGACCGCGACCACCCCCCCGATCGCCACCTGCGGCATCCCGGCGACGACGGAGCCCCAGCCGATCGCGACGAAGAACAGCAGCCCGGACAGCGGGTTGTCCTGGAACATCACCTGGCCGATGCCGCGCAGGACGAGGTCGACGAAGCGCAGCGCCGGCGACGCAGCGCAGCGGCCTTCCCACCACCCGAGCAGCCCCTGCATCGTCGCCTCCGTGGTCAGCGCCAGAAGAAGGGCGGCGGAAGCGCCGTCCCGGTGACTTCCTCGCGCACGATCGCCCAGAACTCGCGCGCCTTGGCCTTGACGGGCGCGGTCTCGCGGCCGAGCACCTTGAAGATCAGGCCGGCGTCGTTCGGCAGCCGGCAGGCACCGAAGGCGATGCCGTCGACCGTGTCGACCTCGGCGTCGATCCGCGCGTGGACGCGGTCGGCAGCGTCCTTCGGTGTCAGCAGCACCAGGTTGGCGAAGACGTCGAAGGAGTCCATCACGCCGGTCTGGCGCAGCGGCCGCCGGGCCGGGTCGATGACCAGCTTCTCGGTGAAGAGCACGCGGCCGTCGGGCCGCTCGGCGGCGAGGGCCAGCGACAGCAGCGTGGCGCCGAAGCACTCGTCGGGGTGGTGGTGCTTGCGCCCGGGCTGGACGATCTCCCCGTACAGCAGCGTCGCCGTCGGCGCGATCGAGATCCGCGTGTCGGACAGGAAGCGCGCCCGCCGGTGCGGGATCAGCGGCTCGGGCAGGAACTCGAGGTAGGCGCCGTCGGCGAGCGCGATCGATTGCGTCTGCACCGCGCAGTTGGCGTCCATCGAGTGCACCTTGGTCGCCGACTGGGTGGTGACGTGCGCGCGCGCGTCCGGCCCGAGAGCCACCTCGAGCGCCAGCCGGTCGCCCTGGAGCACGCAGCCCGAGGTGGTGATCATGAACAGCCACGCCTGGTCGGGCAGGCCTAAATCCGGGTACAGCACACGCTGCGCCATGAACGGCGCGCGGCGGTCGAGCTCGGCCAGGATCGTGTGTTCGCCGCGGCGCTCGAAGCCGAGGCGCAGGAAGCCGGTCTTGCCGACCGCGCCGCTGGCCATCTGCGGCGGCTCGTCCTGGAAGGCGGCGAGCTCCGGGGCCGAACGCGCGAGCGCCTCGGCCTGCGCCCAGGGGGCAAAGGCGGGCAGGGGCTCGACGGCGCCCATGCGGTCCGGGCTCAGGCGGGCTGCCGGTCGGGCAGCTTCAGGTCGAACAGCAGGTCGCTGCGGATCAGCTCGACCAGCGCCGGGATGCCGTCGCCGGTCTTGCAGTTGGTGAACAGGAACGGCTTGTCGCCGCGCATCAGCTTCGAGTCGCGCGCCATGACCTCGAGGCTCGCGCCGACGTAGGGTGCGAGGTCGGTCTTGTTGATGACGAGGATGTCCGACTGCGTGATGCCGGGGCCGTTCTTGCGCGGGATCTTGTCGCCGGCGGCGACGTCGATCACGTAGATGAAGAAGTCGACCAGGGCCGGCGAGAAGGTCAGCGTCAGGTTGTCGCCGCCGCTCTCGATCAGCACCACGTCGCCGTCGGGGAAACGCGCCTCCATGTCCTCGACCGCCGCGAGGTTCATGCTCGGGTCCTCGCGCACCGCCGTGTGCGGGCAGGCGCCGGTCTCGACGCCGAGGATGCGCTCCTCGAGCAGGATGCCCTTCAGCGTGCGCTGGACGTGCTTCGCGTCCTCGGTGGTGACGACGTCGTTGGTGATGATCAGCACCTTGATGCCCATCTCGAGCAGGCGCGGCGTGATCGCCTCGACGATCGCGGTCTTGCCCGAGCCGACCGGGCCGCCGACGCCGATGCGGGTGATCTTCTTCGCCAAGTTCCGGTCTCCTTCGCAGGCTCTCTAGTTCATGAACAGGCGCACGTGCGCCTTGACGTGCGCCGCCGCCAGGATCTCGGCGAGCGGGGCGAAGCCGGCCATGTCGTCGAGGCGCAAACGGGCCGCCTCGTCGTAGGCCGCATCGGCATCGGCGTTGAGCCGGTACAGCAGACGCTGCGTGTCGACGTGGCCGATCTTCATCAGCCGCAGCGCCGCACTCAGGATCATCGATGCGACGCCGTAGTGGTGGACGACGAAGGCATCGCGCTCGGCGAGGCCCTGCGCGGCGAAGTTCAGCGCCAGCGCCACCGGGTAGCAGCCGGGGGTGCTGCCGGCACCGATCCGGTCGCGCCAGGCCGCGAGCAGCGGCAAGCCGGTGACCTCGGCGCCGATCTCGGCGAACTTCTTGCCCATGCGCACCGACATCGTCCGCGTCTCGCTCGACAGCTTGCGCGCGTAGACCCTCTCGTCGATCCGCGCCAGCTCGTCCAGGTCGCCGGCCGCGGCGGCGCGATGCGCCCAGACGACCGCGATGCCGTCACCCGCCGCCGCCTGCTCGACCGCGGTGCGCGCGAACGCCTCCAGCGTGGCGGCATCGGTGACGACGCGCTTCTGCACCGCCGATTCGAGCCCGCCGGAAAACGCGAAGCCGCCGATCGGGAACATCGACTCCCCGAACTGCAGCAGGCGGGCGGTGGCGGTCACGGCCGCGGCGGCACGTCGCTGCCGTGCGGGTGCGGATGGGGATGCGCGTGACCGTCGTCGTGCGCGTGCGTGTGTCCGTCGTCGTGCGTGTGCGTGTGCCCATCGCCGTGCGAGTGCGTCTGCCCGTCCGCGTGCGTGTGCGTCCGCCCGTCCGCGTGCGTGTGCGTCCGCCCGTCCGCGTGCGTGTGGGTGTGCCCGTGCGGGTGCGGATGCCCGGGCGACTGCGCCCGCACCGGCGGACGCGCGAAGGCCTTGCCGGTCTCGGTGTCGACCGCGATGTACTGCTCGTGCGTGTGCGTGTGCACCGGGCCTTCCGCGCCGCCGAAGAGCCGCCGCGACTCGTGCGGCGCCAGGTAGGGCACCACCTCGCCGCCGGGCACGAACTCGTACGCGATGCCCTCGAAGCGGTGCGTGTTCATCACCGAGCTCATCACCTTGCGGTCGACGGTGAGCGGCACGAACACGCGGTTTCCCTTGACCAGCGCCGGCCAGTGCTGGTTGCCGAGCGCGTGGCCGAGTTCGACGCAGGTCCGCATCGCGGTCTCGGGCGCGAGGCGGTCGAGGTGGATGACCATCACGTCGCGCAGCGTGATCTTCGCGACCACCGCCCGCGCGGCCGACGCATCCCAGACGAGCACGTCGCCGTCGCGCATGAAGGTGCCGCGGTCGAGCGAGACGGCGAGCTCGACGCCGCCGGCGGTCTTCTTGCGCAGGCGGTTCTTCTGCGCTTCCCAGTGGTCGAGCACGAAGGCATCGACCACAGCGCCGGCGAGGCGCTGCGCCCATTGCGGCTCGGCCGCGTTGCCGAGGACGGCTTCGACGAGGATCATCCGGCGTGTCGCTTCAGCTGAAGAAGTACTTCTGGTTCAGCGACACCGTCGTCAACGGCGCCACCGTGGCGTGCTTGCCGTCGACGGTGACCGCGAAGGTCTCCGGGTCCACCGTGATCTTCGGCGTGCCGGCATTGCGCACCATGCTGTGCTTGCCGATCTTGCGCGTGCCCTTCACGGCCAGGACCTGGCGCTCGAGGCCGAGCTTGCGCTTGATGCCGGCCGCATGGGCGGCGCCGGAGACGAAGGTGATGCAGGTGTCCGCGAGCGCCTTGCCGAACTGGCCGAACATCGGCCGGTAGTACACCGGCTGCGGCGTCGGCAGCGACGCGTTCGGGTCGCCCATCAGCCCCCAGCTGACCACGCCGCCCTTCAGGATCAGCTTCGGCTTGGCGCCGAAGAAGCCCGGCTCCCACAGCACCAGGTCGGCGATCTTGCCGACCTCGACCGAGCCGAGCACGTGCGCGACGCCGTGCGTGATCGCCGGGTTGATCGTGATCTTCGCGACGTAGCGCAGGACGCGGAAGTTGTCGTTGCCCTTCGCGTCCTCGGGCAGCTTGCCGCGGCCGGTCTTCATCGCGTCGGCGGTCTGGATCGTGCGCAGCCAGCACTCGCCGATGCGCCCCATCGCCTGCGAGTCGCTCGACATCATCGAGATCACGCCGAGGTCGTGCAGCACGTTCTCGGCGGCGATGGTCTCGGCGCGGATGCGGCTCTCGGTGAACGCCACGTCCGACGGGATGTCGGGGCTCAGGTGGTGGCAGACCATGATCATGTCGTACAGCTCGGCCTGCGAGTTGATGCCGTAGGGCAGCGTCGGGTTCGTCGACGACGGCAGCACGTTCGGCAGGGCCGAGATGCGGATGATGTCCGGCGCGTGGCCGCCGCCCGAGCCCTCGGTGTGGAACGAGTGCACCGCGCGGCCCTCGAAGGCGGCGATCGTGTCCTCGACGAAGCCGGATTCGTTCAGCGTGTCGGTGTGGATGCACACCTGCACGTCCATCTCGTCGGCCACCGTCAGCGCCGAGCGCAGCACCGCTGGCGTCGTGCCCCAGTCCTCGTGGCACTTGAAGCCGACCGCACCGGCCTCGATCTGCTCGACGAGCGCCGCCTTGCCGTGGCCGTGGCCCTTGCCGAGAATGCCGACGTTGACCGGGAAGCTCTCGAACGCGCGCAGCATCATCCGGATGTTGCCCGGGCCCGGCGTCACGGTCGTCGCGTTCGAGCCGTCGGTGGGCCCGGTGCCGCCGCCGATCAGCGTCGTCGTGCCGTTCGACAGCGCGGCGTAGGCCTGCTGCGGCGAGATGTAGTGGATGTGCGTGTCGATGCCGCCGGCGGTCAGGATCAGGTGGTTGCCCGAGATCGCGTCGGTGGCCAGCCCGCACTCGAGGCCGGGCGTGATGCCGCTCATCGTCTGCGGGTTGCCGGCCTTGCCGATCGCGCAGATGCGGCCGTCCTTGATGCCGACGTCGGCCTTCACCACGCCGAGCACGGCATCGATGATCGTGACGTTGGTGATCACCAGGTCCGGCGCACCGCCGGCGCGGGTGATGCGGTTGTCCATGCCCATGCCTTCGCGCAGGCTCTTGCCCCCGCCGAAGACGATCTCGTCGCCGGGGGCGCCGCGCAGGTCGCGCTCGATCTCGACGAACAGGCCCGTGTCGCCGAGGCGGATCCGGTCGCCGACGGTGGGGCCGAACAGGCCGACGTACTCGTTGCGGGTGATGGTGGCCATCGGTGGTCCTCTGGTGAGCGGTGCTGCGGGGGCTCAGCGCTTCTTCGCCGGCGGCGAGCGGAAGCCGCGCTTCGCGGCGGCCGCCACGGCCTTGGCCTTGCGCGCCTCGGCCGTCTTGCCGGTGGTGGCGCCGTCGACCAGGTTGTTGAAGCCGTAGACCGCGCGCTTGCCGAGGTAGGGCACCAGGTGGACTTCGCGCTCGTCGCCGGGCTCGAAGCGGATGGCCGTCGACGCCGGGATGTTCAGGTGCTGCCCGAAGGCCGCGGCGCGGTCGAATTCGAGCGCGCGGTTGACCTCGAAGAAGTGGAAGTGCGAACCGACCTGCACCGGGCGGTCGCCGGTGTTGCGCACCTTCAGCTTCGTTGCCGGCAGCTCGGCGTGGAACGAGACGTCCTCCTTGCGGCAGACGTAGCCGCCGACCGGCACCTTGGCCGTGGCCGGATCGACGTCGGGCGCGAGGCTCGGGAAACTCTTGGCGCTCGGCATGGTCGTGCTCCTGAGGTCGGCGTTTACTGGATCGGCGAGTGCACGGTGACGAGGCGGCTGCCGTCGGTGAACACCGCCTCGATCTGCACCATCGGGATCAGGTCGGCCACGCCGTCCATCACGTCGGCCTTGGTCAGCGCGGATCGCGCCTCCTTCGTCACCTGCTCGATCGTCTTGCCGGCGCGCGCGCCGTCGAGCGCGGCGGCGGAGATGACGGCGACGGCTTCCGGGTGGTTGAGCTTGATGCCCTTCGCCTTGCGCTTCAGCGCGACCTCGGCCAGCATGTAGACGAGGAGCTTGTCGAACTCCCGGGGCGTCAGTTGCATGAGCTCAGCCTCCTGCGGTGGTCGTTGATCGCCGAGATTAGCGCACAGTCCCGCTTCTGGCGAGTCGACGGCCGATTCCAATTCCGTATCGGGGTATGAGCCCATGGACCACGAGGCAGCAGAACAAGGCACGAACCCGGCACCGGCGCCGGCCCCGGCGTCGGACCGGACCATCCTGCTCGTCGTCGCGGCGTACGCCGCCGCGTTCGTCGGATTCGGGCTCGCCGTCGACGGCCCAGCCGCCGTGGCGCGCGGCCTGGCGGCGATCCTCACCTCGCGCGACACGCTGCTCACCGACTACTTCGGCATCGGCGGCATCGGCGCCGGCTGCGTCAACGCCGGCCTGTTGACGCTCTGCGCCTGCTTCGTCTACCACCGCGCCGGCGCGAAGATGACCGGCTCCGCGGTCGCCTGCCTGTTCCTGGTGCTCGGCTTCGCGCTGTTCGGCAAGAACCTGCTCAACGTCTGGCCGATCGTCGCCGGCGTCGCGCTGTACGCACGCTGGCGGGGCGAGGCCTTCGCGACCCACATCAACACCGCGTTCTTCGGCGTGGCGCTGGCGCCGATCTTCTCGGAGATCCTGTTCAGCGGCACGCTCGCGGCCGCGGTCAGCGTGCCGCTCGCCGTCGGCACCGGGCTGGCCATCGGCTTCGTGCTGCCGCCGGCCGCGGCGCAGCTGTTCAAGGCGCACATGGGCTTCAGCCTGTACAACATGGGCTTCACCGCCGGGCTGGTCGGCACGCTGGTGGTCGCGCTGTACAAGTCCTACGGCTTCGTGCCCGACCCCGTCTTCGTCTGGACGAGCGGCAACAACGCGCTGCTCGGCTCGTTCCTCGGCGTCGTGTTCGCGTCGATGATCGCGCTCGGGTTCGGGTTCGAGCGCGGCCTGCTGTCCGGCTGGAAGAAGGTGGTCGCGACGACCGGCCAGTCGCCCACCGACTTCATCGCGCTGGCGGGCCTCGGCCCGGCGCTCGCCAACATGGGGCTGTGCGGGGCGATCGCGATGGCCTACATCCTGCTGGTCGGCGGCGACCTCAACGGCCCGGTGATCGGCGCGATCTTCACCGTCGTCGGCTTCGCCGCCTTCGGCAAGCATCCGCGCAACATCGTGCCGATCATGGTCGGCGTCTTCCTCGGTTCGCTGGCGAAGCCGTGGAACATCGACGATCCGTCGATCCTGCTCGCCGCGCTGTTCGGCACGACGCTGGCGCCGATCGCCGGCCGCTTCGGCTGGCACTGGGGGGTGGTGGCGGGATTCATCCATTCGTCCGCCGCGCTGACGGTGGGGCCGGTGCACGCCGGCCTCAACCTCTACAACAACGGCTTCGCCGCCGGCATCGTCGCGTCGGTGCTGGTGCCGGTGATCATCGCGATCCAGGCCCGTACGCAGCCGGGTCGCGAGCCGCCGGGGCCGTCGGGTGCCGAGCGCGCGGCTGCGAAGGGCGGCAAGTAGGCCGCCGCGTCGCCGCTCCGCGGGCCCGGGAGCCGACGAGCACGGAGCGCAGGTCCGCGCCCGAAGCGCCTGCGCCGCCCGGCCCCGGTCAGGGTTCGGCCCGGCGCCCTGGCGGCAGCGTCGCCCAGCTGCCGCCGCCGGCAGCCATGCGGAAGCCCACGTCGTACAGCGCCTGCATCTGCCGCGGGTCGAAGATCTCGTCGCCCTGCATGTCGACATGCTCGGGGATCGTCACCCACTGGAAGCCCGCGCCTTCGCGCTGCGCGTAGGCGTAGATGCGGAACAGGTCGCCGACGGCCGCGGAGCGGCCCGACGCGTCGATAACGCGCGTCGCGATCGCCGGCAGCGAGCGCGCAATCGGGTCGGGCAGCGGCACCAGCTGGCCGTTGTGGATGACGAAGATGTCCTCCCGGCCGGTGCCGCCCGCGCCGCCGCGTTCGCGGATCACCGAGGCGCGGAACACGCCGCCGTTGAGGAACACGCGCGCGCCGACACCGCCGTCGACATGCATCTCGTCGTAGCGCGGCCCGCCGGGCACCAGCTCCACCTCGAACAGCACCGGCGGGAAGGCCACCGGGATCGAGGCCGACGCGAGCATCACCTTGCGGAACAGCTCGAGCGCCTGCGGATGGCCGCTGGTGGCGATCAGCCCCATGTTCCAGACGACGAAGCGCGGGGTGTCGATGTCGAAGGTGCCCACGTACAGCCGGCGGCCGCGGCGATGCTCGCGCGCGACGCGTTCCAGCAGCGCGGCGTCGACGTGGCGCTCGATCAGCGCCTGCAGCGGCCGCGTGTCGGCCAGCGCCTCGCCGGCGAGCAGCTGCCACAGCAGCGAGCCGAGCGTGAAGATGTCGCGCGTGCGGGTGGTCGTGTAGAACTCGCGCAGCGCATCGTCGTAGGGCGGGCCGAGGAAGGTGAACGGCGCCATCAGCGCGCCGGTGGACACGCCGGTGACGATCTTGAACACCGGGCGCGTGCCGGTGCGGGTCCAGCCGTTCAGGAAGCCCGCGCCGAAGGCGCCGTTGGCGCCGCCGCCCGACAGCGCCAGGTGCGCGTAGTGCACGGTGCCGTCGGCGGCGCGCGGAAAGTCGGCTTCGGACTCCTGGCGGAACGATTCGATCAGGTCGGCTTCGAGCGGCGGGCTCGACCGGCCCGCCCAGCCGCGGACGCCCGGCAGGCCGGGGATGCCGGCGACCAGTTCGTCCTGGTGCGGAACGGGGTTGCGCGGCAGCGAGCCGCAACCGGCGAGCAGCAGGGCCGCGCCGGCGAGGAGGACGGCGCCGGTCAGCCAGCGGCGGTGCAGGCCCGGCGGCATGATCGGCAGCGGGGGTCGGCGTCGCCGGCGGAATTCACGAGCAGGTCGACCGCGCGCGGCGCAGCGCGGTGTTCGACTGCGGCAGCCGGCTGCGGTCCTCGCCGGCGAAGTAGCGTTCGCCATGCGC
>JAFLDG010000349.1 GCA_017302495.1 Burkholderiales bacterium | reverse complement strand
GCGCAGGCTGACGATCAGGCCGACGCCGGCGAGCAGCAAGCCGACGCTCGGCGCGCCGCTGCCGGCGAGCAGCAGCAGCGCGCCGATCACCGCTGCGCGCGCCGGCCAGATGCGGAACGGCGCCGCGGCCAGGGCCCACAGGACCAGGCTTGCGCCGAACAGCTGCACCAGCTCCGGCGTCGTCTCGTGGCCGAGCTGCAGCAGGCCGAGGCAGGCGATGAGCGCGAGCACCGCCGCATCGGCGATCGCGCGGGCGTAGTCCAGCGGCGCGGCCTCGCCGCCGAAGGCGAAGGGCACCGGCTGCGCCGCGTCGGTCCGCGCCAGATGGAAGGTGCTGTACCAGGTCAGCGCGAGCACCAGCGCGAGCAGCGCGGCGAAGGGGATCCGTGCGGCCAGGGCCGGGCCGAGCAGCGGCCCGAGCAGCTGGATGAAGAGGGCGCCGAGCCAGTACGGCAGCAGCGCAGCGTCGACCGCCAGGCCGCCGAGCGCCGGCGCCAGCCAGTCGCTGCGGCCATCGGCCAGGCTGAGCATCGTGCCGAAGGCGATCAGGTCGGCGTTGCGCCACGGGTCGCGGCCGAAGACGCCCGGCAGCACGTAGGCCGCGCACAGCAGCAGCAGCGCAAGCCGCGGCAGGCGGCGGGCCGCGCGCTCGCTGACCAGCGCCGGGGTCGGGGTGTTCACGCCGCGATCATGCCGCAGCGCCCGCGGCGCACCGCCCAATCAAAAGGGCAGCCCGCAGGCTGCCCCTTGTTCGCGGCGCGCCGCGCGCGCCTACTTCTTCAGGCCGACGCGGGCGAACTTGTTGCGGAACTTCTCGACCCGGCCGCCGAGGTTGTCGACGCTCTTCTGCGTGCCGGTGTAGAACGGATGCGTCTCGCTCGTCGTCTCGAGCTTGACCAGCGGCAGTTCGCGGCCGTCGTCGAGGGTGATCGACTCCTTCGAGGTGACGCACGAGCGGGTCACGAACTTGAAGCCGTTGGACAGGTCCACGAAGCAGACTTCGCGGTACGCGGGGTGGATGCCTTCTTTCATCGGGGGCCTCGTCGGGGGTGGGCAGCCACGCTGCCGGTGCAGCGCACTTGCCGGTTGAGGTGAACGGGAAATTATACGGGGCGCGGCTCGTCCGGCCTCACCCACGCCCTCGCAGAACTCGGCCGGTTCGCCAGGCACGAAACAGTCCGCAGGGACTGTGTCGTGTCCAGGCTCGTCCCACGCCCTCGCAGAGCTCGGGCGGTTCGCCAGGCACGAGACAGTCCGCAGGGACTGTCTCGTGTCCAGGCTCACCCCCCGCGCCGCATCATGTCGAAGAAGTCGAGGTTGGTCTTCGTAGCCTTCATCTTCTCGAGGATGAACTCCATTGCCTCGATCTCGTCCATCGGATAGAGCAGCTTGCGCAGGATCCAGGTCTTCTGCAGGATCTCCGGCTTCAGCAGCAGTTCCTCGCGCCGGGTGCCGCTCTTGTTGATCAGGATCGACGGGTAGACGCGTTTCTCGGCCATCCGGCGGTCGAGGTGGATCTCGCAGTTGCCGGTGCCCTTGAACTCCTCGTAGATCACCTCGTCCATCCGGCTGCCGGTGTCGATCAGCGCCGTGCCGATGATCGTCAGCGACCCGCCTTCCTCGACGTTGCGCGCGGCGCCGAAGAAGCGCTTCGGCCGTTGCAGCGCGTTCGCATCGACGCCGCCGGTGAGCACCTTGCCGCTGCTCGGCAGCACGTTGTTGTAGGCGCGCGCCAGGCGCGTGATCGAGTCGAGCAGGATGACCACGTCCTTCTTCAGCTCGACCAGCCGCTTTGCGCGCTCGATCACCATCTCGGCCACCTGCACGTGGCGCGCGGCCGGCTCGTCGAAGGTCGAGCTGATGACCTCGCCGCGCACGGTGCGCAGCATCTCGGTCACTTCCTCGGGCCGCTCGTCGACGAGCAGCACGATCAGGTGGATCTCGGGGTGGTTGGCCACCAGCGCGTGCGCCAGGTGCTGCATCATCACCGTCTTGCCGGTCTTCGGCTGCGCGACAAGCAGCGCGCGCTGGCCTTTGCCGATCGGCGCGATCAGGTCGATGATGCGGCTGGTGATGTTCTCCTCGCCCTTGAAGTTGTCGCGCTCGAGCCTGAACGGTTCCTTCGGGAACAGCGGCGTCAGGTTCTCGAACATGATCTTGTGCTTGTTCTCCTCGGGCGTGACGCCGTTCACCCGGTCGACCTTGACCAGCGCGAAGTAGCGTTCGCCGTCCTTCGGCACCCGGACCTCGCCTTCGATCATGTCGCCGGTGTGCAGGTTGAAGCGGCGGATCTGGCTCGGGCTCAGGTAGATGTCGTCGGTCGACGCCATGTAGCTGGTGTCGATCGAGCGCAGGAAGCCGAAGCCGTCCGGGAGCACTTCGAGCACGCCGTCGCCGAAGACCTGCTCGCCGCCCTTGGCGCGCTTCTTCATGATCGCGAACATCAGCTCCTGCTTGCGCAGCCGGCTGACGTTCTCGATTTCGAGCTGTTCGCCCATGGCGATCAGCTGCGAGACGTGCAGTGCCTTCAGTTCGGAGAGATGCATCGGGGGCTTCCGGGAGGCTCGCGCCCCGGCCAAGGGGCGTGTCGATCATTCGGCTGAAGCCGGCAGCCTCGGGCTCTGGCCGATCACGCGCCGGGGCGCATCTGGCGTGGCCGATCGTCGGGGGATTCAGGCCGAATCCACGGTCCCTGGATCTCGGCCGCCGCGTCGTGGGCGGCCAGGCGGGGCGTGGTGGCTGCTCGGTGCGTCGGGACGGATGACAGCCCGCAACCGCACCGGCAAATTATAGATGACCGTCGATGAACGCCGTCAATTGCGCCTTCGACAGCGCGCCGACCTTGGTCGCGGCCAGCTCGCCGTCCTTGAACAGCATCAGCGTCGGAATGCCGCGGATGCCGAACTTCGCCGGCACCTCGCGGTTCTCGTCGACGTTCATCTTCGCGATCTGCAACCGGCCGTCGTAGTCCTTCGACACTTCGTCCAGGATCGGCGCGATCATCTTGCACGGGCCGCACCACTCGGCCCAGTAGTCGACCAGCACGGGCTTGTCGGACCGGATGACGTCCGCATCGAAGGAAGCGTCGGAAACGTGCTTGATCAGTTGGCTGCTCATGGCGGAGATCCTCCAGGAACCCTCGGCGCTGCCCGCGCCGTGACGCGAAGATTCTGACACAGGGTGTGTGGGGGGCGCCGAACAGCGCCGCCTTCCGCGCCCAGATCCAGGCATCGTCGTGCCCTCCGCGGCGGTCCAATCGGCGCAGGTGCCACCTTCCTCGCTTCGCCTGCGCCGATGATCACCGATGCCGGCCCGATCGCGACCGACGGTGCCGGCGGCCGCGGCCACCGGCACTTCGGCCGCTTCGGCCTTCTCGCCCTCGAAGGCAAGAGCCGGCGCACGATGGCCTGGCGCGTGCACGACCCGCGGCGCGGCGCGGTGATGCTGCTCGTGCTGCCGCGCGAGCGGCCGCCGGACGCCGACCGCTGTCGCGCCTGGCAGGACGCCGTGCGCCGCGCCGCACGGCTCGACCATCCGCGCCTGGCGCCGGTGGTCGAGGTCGACCGGGTCGGCACCTGGCCCTATGCGCTGTACGCGGCAGGCACGATGCCGACGTGGGCGCAGCGCCTGCGCGGCGAGGCCCCGGTGCCGGCCGAAGCCGCGCGCATGGTCGCGGCCGCAGCCGAAGGCCTGGCCTGTGCGCACGACGGCGGCATCGCGCATCATGACCTGCAGGCCCATCTCGTGCTGGTCGGTGACGACGACGAGCCGCGCATCGTCGGGCTCGGCACCGGCGCCGCCGCGGACGGCGCCGCCCGAGCGACCGCGCCGCTGACCCACGTCGAAGCGCTGCAACTGCAGGCGCAGCGCGCGGCGGCCGAGGCCGACGTGCTCGCGCTGGGCCTGCTGCTGCACGGCGCGCTGGCCGGTGGGCCGGCGCTGGACGAACCCGACATCGGGCTGCAGATCGACCGCCTGCCCCCGCACGGCCGGGAAGGGGTGCGGTTGCCGTGGCGTGCGTCGCGGCCGGTGCCGGAGGCCTTACGCGCGATCGTCAACCGCGCCACCGATCGCCAGCCGAGGCAGCGCTACCGCAGCGCGCGCGGCCTGCAGCGGGCCCTGGAAGGTTTCCTGCAGGCCGACGGCATCACCGGCGGCGGGCCGATCGCCGTCGTGCTCGAGCGGATGCACGCGGCCGGGGTCCTGCCCGCGGCTCCCGGCGCGGCCGAGCGGGTCGCCCGGCTCGCCGCGATGGACCGCGAACGCGCGCACGATCTGGCCGACATCGTGCTGCAGGACCTGGCGCTGTCCTTCGAACTGCTGCGCTGGGTCAACAGCGCGAAGCTGCGCGACCTGCACATGGCCGGTCACGGCCCGGTGCTGACCGTGCGCCGGGCGATCGCGCTGATCGGGCTG
>JAFLDG010000348.1 GCA_017302495.1 Burkholderiales bacterium | reverse complement strand
GCCGCTGTACCTGCCGCAGGCCCCGGCCGCGTCGGCGCCCGCGGCGGCGCCGGCAAAGGCGGCGGAACCCTGACCCGCCGGCCCGGAACCCGCGACGATGGCCAACCGCCACCCCCTGCCCTACGCCTTCGCGAAGGCGAACACGCTGCTGCTCGAGGACGACGGCCAGCAGCTCGTGCTCTGGGCCGCGGAGAGCACGCCGGCCGCGGCGCTGTCGGAGGTGACGCGGTTGTGGGAGATCGACGGCTTCGAGCACGAGCCGGCGGCCACGCTGGCGCAGCGCATCGCCACCGCCTACGCCGGCGCCGAGTCGAGCGCGGCGGTGGTCGTCGGCGAGGTCGAGAGCGCGGTCGACCTGTCGCGGCTGATGCAGGACATCCCCGCGGTCGAGGACCTGCTCGAGGCGAGCAACGACGCGCCGATCATCCGCATGCTGAACGCGCTGCTGACGCAGGCGGTGAAGGACGGCGCGAGCGACATCCACATCGAGCCCTACGAGCGCTCGAGCGCGGTGCGCTTCCGCGTCGACGGCTCGCTGCGCGAGGTGGTGCAGCCGAACCGCGCGCTGCACGCGGCGCTGATCAGCCGGCTGAAGATCATGGCCGAGCTGGACATCTCGGAGAAGCGCCTGCCGCAGGACGGCCGCATCTCCTTGCGCATCGGCGGCCGGGCGATCGACGTGCGCGTGTCGACGCTGCCGAGCGCGCACGGCGAGCGTGCGGTGCTGCGGCTGCTCGACAAGAGCGAGAGCCGCTTCTCGCTCGAGAGCCTGGGCATGAGCGGCGAGGTGCTGCGGCAGTTCCAGCGCCTGGTGCAGCAGCCGCACGGCATCGTGCTCGTCACCGGGCCCACCGGCTCGGGCAAGACGACCACGCTGTACGCCGCGCTGCAGACGCTGCCGACCGCGACGACGAACCTGCTCACGGTCGAGGACCCGATCGAGTACGAGCTGCCCGGCGTCGGCCAGACCCAGGTCAACCCGAAGATCGACCTGAGCTTCGCGAAGGCGCTGCGCGCGATCCTGCGCCAGGACCCGGACGTGATCATGATCGGCGAGATCCGCGACTACGAGACCGCGCAGATCGCGATCCAGGCCTCGCTCACCGGCCACCTGGTGCTGGCCACGCTGCACACCAACGACGCGCCGAGCGCGGTGACGCGGTTGACCGACATGGGCGTCGAGCCCTTCCTGCTGAGCAGCAGCCTGCTCGGGGTGCTCGCGCAGCGTCTGGTGCGCAAGCTCTGCGTGCACTGCCGCCGGGCCGACGACCTGGGCCGCTGGCACCCGGTCGGCTGCGCCGAATGCAGCCACACCGGCTACAAGGGCCGCACCGGCGTCTACGAGCTGATGGTCGCCGACGACAAGGTGCGCGCGCTGATCCACAACCGCGCCGCCGAGAGCCAGCTCTTCGTCGCCGCCGAGGCCGCCGGCTTCCAGCCGATGCGCGAGGACGGCCAGCGCCTGATCGACCAGGGCGTCACCTCCCCCGAGGAGGTGCTGAGCGTCACCCGCGACTGATGCCCGCCTCCCGAAGCGCCCGGGGCGCTCCCGCCTAGCCGTCGACCGATGCCCGCCTACAAGTTCGAGGCGCTGGACGCGGCCGGCAAGGCCAGCACCGGCCTGGTCGAGGCCGAGAACCCGCGCGCGGCCCGCGCCCAGTTGCGGGCGCAGGCGCTGGTGCCGGTCGCGGTCACGCCGGTGGCCGCCGGCGCGAAGGCGGCGACCGGCCCGGGCTGGGCCTCGCGCCGCATCTTCACGCCGGCCGCACTCGCGGTGTGGACGCGCCAGCTGGCCGGGCTGGTCGCGGCCGGGCTGCCGCTGGAACGCGCGCTGACGGCGCTGGCCGACGAGGCCGACCAGCCGCGCCAGCGCGAACTGGTGGCGCAGCTGCGCGCCGAAGTCAACGCCGGCGCGCCGTTCGCGCGGGCGCTCGGCGCGGTGCCGCGCGAGTTCGACGAGGTCTATTGCGCGGTCGTCGCTGCCGGCGAGCAGAGCGGCGCGCTCGGCCGGGTGCTGGAGAAACTCGCCGACGACCTCGAAGAGCGCCAGGCGCTGAAGGCGAAGCTGCTGGGCGCGATGCTGTACCCGGCGATCGTCTCGCTGATCGCGGTCGTGATCGTGGTCTTCCTCGTCACCTACGTCGTGCCGCAGGTGGCCTCGGTCTTCACCAGCACGAAGCGCGCGCTGCCCGGCCTCACGGTGGCGATGATCGCGATCAGCGCCTTCGTGCGCGCCTACGGCTGGCTGCTGCTCGGCGCGCTGGTCGCGGCCGGCGCGGGCTTCGTCTGGCTGCGTCGCAATGCCGCCTTCCGCGAGCGCAGCGACGCGCTGCTGCTGGAGCTGCCGCTGGCCGGCCGGCTGGCGCGCGGCTACAACGCGGCGCGCTTCGCCGGCACGCTGGCGATGCTCGCCGGGGCCGGGGTGCCGATCCTGAAAGCGCTGCAGGCCGCGGCCGAGACGCTGGCCAACCACGCGATGCGCGCCGATGCGATGGACGCGCTGGTGCAGGTGCGCGAAGGCGCGCCGCTGGCCTCGGCGCTGGCGGCGAAGAAGCGCTTCCCGGGGCTGCTGGCGATGTTCGCCCGGCTCGGCGAACAGACCGGCCAGCTGCCGGCGATGCTCGACCGCGCCGCGCGCCAGCTCGGCAACGAGGTCCAGCGCCGGGCGATGGCGCTGGCGACGATCCTCGAGCCGCTGCTGATCGTCGTGATGGGCGTGGTCGTGATGCTGATCGTGCTCGCCGTGCTGCTGCCGATCATCCAGCTGAACACCTGGGTCAAGTGAGCGCCGGCGCGCTCCCGCGGCAAAGACCCCAGCAAACGCGGGGAGGCAGGTCTTTTCCCGATCCAGCCGGGGCACGTTGTTTGCTTGAATGGATCCAACACCCGGTTGACGCGTGGAGGAACAGACGATGAGCAGCGGCAGCGATCTGGTGCCGGTAGGCGCTTCGGCGCGGATCCCGATTGCGCAGATGCGCAGCGTCTATCGCCTGACGGAGGTCGAAAAGCGGCTGGACAAGCTCCCCGCCCGCGAGCACGACACGCTGCGCGCGACCTACGAACGCATGCTCGAGAAGGGCCCGGAGCGCTTCCAGGTCAAGCCGTCGGGCCTGCCGGTGATGGAGCACCTGTACGACGAGCTGCCGAACTTCGCCGAGGTGCTCGACGACCTGAAGCGCCAGCTCGCGCTGTGCCAGGACAGCCGCGACGCGCTCGAGATCACGCCGATGCTGCTGCTCGGGCCGCCGGGCATCGGCAAGACGCACTTCGCGCGCCGCATCGCGCAGCTGCTGGGCACGGGCCTGGGGTTCGTGTCGATGAGCTCGCTGACCGCCGGCTGGGTGCTCAGCGGCGCCTCGAGCCAGTGGAAGGGTGCGCGCCCGGGCAGGATCTTCGAGACCCTGGTCGACGGCGCCTACGCCAACCCGGTGATGGTGGTCGACGAGATCGACAAGGCCCGTGCCGAGCATGCCTACGACCCGCTCGGCGCGCTCTACGACCTGCTCGAGCACGACACCGCCGGCAGCTTCACCGACGAGTTCGCCGAAGTCCCGATCGATGCCAGCCAGATGATCTGGGTCGCCACCGCGAACGACGCACGCACCATTCCGGAGCCGATCCTGAACCGGATGAACGTGTTCGCGGTGCAGGCGCCGGATGCCGACGCGGCGCGCGCGATCGCGCTGCGCCTGTACCGCAGCATCCGGGCCGAGCACGACTGGGGTCGTCGCTTCGACGACACGCCGGGCGAGGCGGTGCTCGACCGCCTTGCCGGCATGGCGCCGCGCGAGATGCGCCGCGCCTGGATGACGGCCTTCGGCAACGCCCGGCTCGACGGCCGCGCGGCGCTGCAGCTCGCCGACGTGCCCGAAGGCGGCCCGCGCCGCAACCCGATCGGCTTCGTGAACTGAAGCGCCGCCTCCCGTGGCGGCGCCTACACTGCGCCGCGCGGGGCGTCGCCCCAGGGAGGGGCGGATGCCGCCGATTGCCGTCGACGAGTTGTGGACGCTGCTGGCCGCGCTGCTGACGATCCAGCTCGGCATCGCCATCCTGGCGCGGGTGCCGCTGCTGGCGCGGTACTCGATCCCGCCGGCCGTGGTCGGCGGCTTCGTCGTCGCGCTGGCGCTCACCGGCGCCGAGGTCGCCGGCTGGAAGCTCGCCTTCGCCACCGGCGCGCGCGGTGCGCTGCTGCTGGTGTTCTTCACCACGCTGGGCCTGAGCGCGCGCCTGGCCAAGCTGCGCGGCGGCGGCGCGGCGGTGGCGCTGATCTCGCTCGCGATCGCGCTGCTCGCCTTCGGCCAGAACGCGGTCGGCGCCGCGGTTGCCCGGCTGTTCGGCGAGCCGCCGGCGCTGGCGGTGTTCCTCGGCAGCGCGGCCTTCCTCGGCGGCCACGGCACGACCGCCGCCTGGGCCGGCCAGGACCTGGCGGGTG
>JAFLDG010000347.1 GCA_017302495.1 Burkholderiales bacterium | reverse complement strand
GGGAGGCCTTCGCGCCCGAGTACGGCGACGCCAACCTGGGCGTCGACTCGACCGCGCGCCTGCGCTACGGGCTGTGGCTGGCGCGCGAGACCGGCCTGCCGGTGGCCTTCAGCGGCGGCGTCGGCCATGCCGCGGTCGACGGCCCGGCCGAGGCCGAGATCGCCGCGCGGATCGCCGCCCGCGACTTCGGCCGGCCGCTGCGCTGGGCCGAATCCGGCTCGCGCGACACGCGCGAGAACGCCGAGCACAGCGTCGCGCTGCTGCGCCGTTCGGGCGTGAACCGGATCGTGCTCGTCACCCACGGCTGGCACATGGCGCGCAGCGCGCAGGCCTTCGAGCAGGCGGCGCTGCGTCAGGGCGTTGGCCTGGCGATCGTGCCGGCACCGATGGGCCTCGGCGAGGGCGACCTGCGCGGCGTGCTGCACTGGCTGCCGAGCCTGGCCGGCTACCGGCTCACCACCGTGGTGCTGCGCGAGTGGCTCGGCCGGCTCGCCGGCGCCTGATCGGCCCGGTTGTCCCGTCGCCTGCGCGCCGGCCCACACCGGCGCCGACAGCCGGCCGCGGCCCGGCCCGCAGCGATACTGCCGGCCTCCGTGTCGCGACTGCGAAAGGCCTTGTGATGAACCGTGTCCTCGCCCACTGCGGCGCCCGCTACCCGATCGTCCAGGCGCCGATGGGCTGGATCGCGCGCCGCGCGCTGGCCGGCGCGGTCTCGCGCGCCGGCGGCCTCGGCATCATCGAGACCTCGTCCGGCGAGACCGAGGCCTGCATCGCCGAGATCGCGGCGATGAAGGCCACCGGCCTGCCCTTCGGCGTGAACCTGCCGATCCGCTTCCTGAAGGACGAGGCGATGCTGCGCCACGTCTGCGCGAGCGGCGTGCGCTTCGTCACCACCTCGGCCGGCAGCCCGGCGAAGTTCATCGCGCCGCTGCACGACGCCGGGATCGTGGTCTACCACGCGGTGCCGACGCTCGACGCGGCGCTGAAGTGCGTCGACGCCGGCGTCGACGGCCTGGTCGTCGAGGGCAGCGAGGGCGGCGGCTTCAAGAACCCGGAGGAGGTGTCGACGCTGGTGCTGCTGCAGGCGGTGCGCGAGCGGGTCGAGGTGCCGCTGATCGCCGCCGGCGGCATCTGCGACGGCCGCGGCATGGCGGCGGCGTTCGCGCTCGGCGCCGAGGGCATCCAGATGGGCACGCGCTTCGTCTCGTGCACCGAGAGCCCGGTGCATGGCAACTACAAGCAGGCGATCGTGCAGGCCGACGCGACCGGCACCTGGGTGCTGAACAAGAAGGCCTCGCCGTGCATCCGCACGCTGAAGACCGGCTTCTCGGCCGCGATCCACGAGCAGGGGCTGCTGCCGCCCGATGCCTTCCGCCGCATCCGCGAGGTCTACTTCGACGGCGACATGGAGGCCGCGCCGGCGCTGGCCGGGCAGTCGGCCGGCCTGATCCACGCGGTGAAGAGCGCGCAGCAGATCATCGACGACACGGTCGCGCAATTCTTCGCGATCACCGGCCGGCTCGGCGCGCTGGCGGGACAGGCGTCGTTCGGCTGATCGCGCGAGCTCCGCAAAAGCGAAACCCCCTCGAGCCTTGCGGCCGGAGGGGGCGGGCGGAGCTTGCCGCCAGTGGAGCTCCGGAGGTATCGGGTCCGGGGCTCCTGATGCGCAGGGACTGCGCCATCAGCATTGCCTGACTTCAGGCACCCTCAATTTAGGGGAAAGCGCGCCGCGACGCAATGGATTCGGCCCGGGCGCCGTCGGGTATTCGGCGCGGGCTTGACGCAGCGCAGGCGGCAGGGCCGAATGCGCGATCAGCCCGGCGCCAGCCGGCGGACCAGGCCCTCGACCCGCGCGAGCACTTCCGCATCCATCGTGATCGGCCGGCCCCATTCGCGGGCGGTTTCGCCGGGCCACTTGTTCGTCGCGTCCAGCCCCATCTTGCCGCCCAGGCCGCTCTGCGGCGAGGCGAAGTCCAGGTAGTCGATCGGCGTGTGCCCGACCAGCGTCGTGTCGCGCACCGGGTCCATGCGGGTCGTGATCGCCCAGACCACCTCCTTCCAGTCGCGCACGTCCACGTCGTCGTCGGTGACGACGATGAACTTGGTGTACATGAACTGGCGCAGGAAGCTCCACAGGCCGAACATCACCCGCTTGGCGTGGCCGGGGTAGGCCTTGCGGATGCTGATCACCGCGAGCCGGTAGCTGCAGCCTTCGGGCGGCAGGTAGAAGTCGGCGATCTCCGGGAACTGCTTCTGCAGGATCGGCACGAAGACCTCGTTCAGCGCGACGCCGAGCACCGCCGGCTCGTCCGGCGGCTTGCCGGTGTAGGTGGTGTGGTAGATCGGGTCGCGGCGGTGCGTCAGGCGCGAGATCTCGAACACCGGGAACCAGTCCTGCTCGTTGTAGTAGCCGGTGTGGTCGCCGAACGGGCCCTCCAGCGCGTGCAGGTAGCCGCCCTGCTCGCGCAGCGGCACGCCGGCCTCGCTGCGGCCTTCGTAGCCGGCCGGCGCCGTCGGGATGCGGCCCTCGAGCACGATCTCGGCGCTGGCCGGCACCTGCAGCCGGCGCTCGCCGTCGCCGACCGTCGTGTCGATCACCTCGGTGCGGCGGCCGCGCAGCAGCCCGGCGAACTGGAACTCCGACAGCGTGTCCGGCACCGGCGTGACCGCACCGAGGATCGTCGCCGGGTCGGCGCCGAGCGCGACCGCGACCGGAAACGGCCGACCCGGGTTCGCGCGCGCGAACTCGCGGAAGTCGAGCGCCCCGCCGCGGTGCGCCAGCCAGCGCATGATCGTGCGCCGCGGACCGATCACCTGCTGCCGGTAGATGCCCAGGTTCTGCCGCAGCCGCGGGTTCGGCACCGCCTGCGGACCGCGCGTGACCACCAGCGCCCAGGTGATCAGCGGCCCGGCGTCGTCCGGCCAGCAGGTCTGCACCGGCAGCAGGCCGAGGTCGACGTCGTCGTCCTCGAACACCACCTCCTGGCAGGGTGCATGGCGCAGCGCCAGCGGCTTCATGTCCCACAGCGCCTTGGCCATCTGCAGCAGCCGGCCGGCGTCCTTGACGCCGCGCGGCGGCTCCGGCTCCTTCAGGCTCGCGAGCATCCGGCCGATGTCGCGCAGTTCGTCCGTGCTGGCCGCCCCCATGCCCAGCGCCACCCGTTCCGGGGTGCCGAACAGGTTGGCCAGGCAGGGAATGTTGTAACGGTCAGGCCGTTCGAAGAGCAGCGCCGGACCGCTGGCGCGAAGCACCTGGTCGCAGATTGCCGTCATTTCGAGGTGCGTTGACACCCGATCGGCCACCCGGACCAGTTTGCCGGCCCGCTCGAGCTGCCCGGCGAAGTCCCGGAGATCGGCGTACTTCATGACCTTCAGGTTTTGAGTTGTTGTTCTTTATTCTTGACCGCGTATATGAGCATTTCTAGAATCGCGCCAACTTCACGATCGCCAGGGTTAACCCTCGACTCCGAGGCTGGCGGTCCTTCAGGCCGGACCGGGTGAGCATGCCCCGCCGGCCTGACGGGCGGCACGCGAGGCGGCTGCCAGGGCATGGGTCGGGATTATCACGGCCGCCTCCGGACCACCAGGTCCGGCTCCGGCGGCAAGCGGCAGCCAGCCGCGATGCGAACAAGGATTGGTCATGAGCAGACTGGACTCATTACGGACGATGCTGCGCGCCAGCCGACGCAGCGCAGGGGTCGTGTTGCGCGACATCGGCAACGGCGCCCTCGAACTCGGGCATAACGGGCTCGCCCTGGTCGGGCTGACGGTGGTTCTGGCGCTGGTGTTCTTCGGCAGCCGGCCGGACCTGCGCGAGCGCACCGAGGCCGCGGCGCTCGATTGGCTGCAGGAACGCCACGAAGCCCGTGCCGAGGACAGCGGCGACCTGCTGCCGGCGCTGGCCGACGAATCCGCGGTGACCCGCGCGACCGCCGTCCATCCGCGCGAGCTGACCCGGCCGCAGGCGGCGGTCGCGCATTGGCTCGCGCGCCGCTACGGCGTCGCCCAGGAGCCGGTCGGCCGGCTGGTGCAGGAGGCCTGGGAGATCGGCCAGCGCGTCGGCCTCGACCCGACGCTGATCCTGGCCGTGGTGGCGATCGAGTCGCGCTTCAACCCGTTTGCGCAGAGCCCGATGGGCGCGCAGGGGCTGATGCAGGTGATGACGCGGGTGCACGGCGACAAGTACGAGCCCTTCGGCGGTACCCACGCCGCGTTCGACCCGGTGAGCAACCTGCGCGTCGGCGTGCAGGTGCTGCGCGAATGCATCGCCCGCGCCGGCAGCCTGGAGGAAGGGCTGCGCTGGTACGTCGGCGCCGGTGTCAACGGCAACGATGGCGGCTACAAGGACAAGGTGCTGGCCGAAACGCAGCGGCTGCAGCTGGTCGCGGCCGGCAAGTCGGTGCCGACGCGCCCGCCCGTCGCGGCGCCGCCGCAACAGCCGCCGCAGGCGCGCCCG
>JAFLDG010000346.1 GCA_017302495.1 Burkholderiales bacterium | reverse complement strand
GGTGCAGCCACGTCCGGCGGCGGCGCGGGCGGCGGCGAGGTGGCGCTCACAGCGCCAGGCTCCGCTGCCGCAAGGCGCCGTCCAGCGCCAGCGGCAGGTGGCTGGTCAGCACGACCATGCCGCCGCGTTCGAGCTGGGCCCGCAGCAGCCCGAGCAGCCAGCCGGTGGCGGCGGTGTCGAGCGCGTTGAAAGGCTCGTCCAGAACCCACAGCGCGGCATCGGCGAAGGCCAGCCGCGCGAGCACGGCGCGGCGGCGCTGGCCCTGCGACAGCAGCCGCGCCGGCAGCTGCTCGCGCCCGGCCAGGCCGGCCTCGGCGAGCGCGCGCCGGGCATCGGCGCTGCCCAGGCGCTGCCCGGCGACGCAGGCGGCGACCCGCAGGTTCTCCAGCGCGGACAGCTCGTCCTTCAGCGCCGCCGCGTGGCCCAGATGCACCAGTTCGCGATGGTAGGCCTCGCGCTGGCCGCCGATCGGCTCGCCGCGCCACAGCACCTGTCCGGCCTCGGGCGCGAGCAGGCCGCAGATCAGCTTGAGCAGGCTGGTCTTGCCGGCGCCGTTCGCGCCGGTGATGCGCAGCAGCTCGCCGCCGGCGAGCTGCGCGTCCAGGTCGCCGAACAGCCGCTTGCGGCCGCGGCGGCAGGCGAGACCGCGCAGCTCGAGGATCGCGCCGGTCACGGCCGGGGCCGCGGCGCCGGTGCGCCCGCCTTCCTGGGTCGACACTTCGGTGAGCAACGGGTTTCTCTTCCGGCGCGGCCGGCGGCCGCGAATCGGCCCCATTGTCGGTCGTCGGCCGCCGCGTGCAGGGTGGCCTCGCGGCGGGGCCCGCCGGCCGGGACAAGCGCCGACGAACTAACGCGGCGGCGGCAGCCGCTCGCCGAGCAGGCGGCGCCACAGCCAGGGCAGCGCGCGTTCGGGGTCGATGCGGGAGCCGACCTGTTCCGGCTGCGGCAGCGGTTGCGGCGCGCTGCGGCGCTCGGCCACCTCGAAGGTGAAGACGTAAGCCGGCTCCTGGCCCATGCGCAGGTCGGCGATCAGGATCCGGCCGTCACGCTCGAAGAGCTTGTAGAAGCCCTTGCTGAAGGCAGCCAGGCGCTGCACGCCGTCGATCGGCGGCAGCTCGCGCTCGAGCCCGGCGCCGCGCTCGAAGGCGTCGAAGGCGATGCGCGGCTCGGCGTCGAGCAGCGAGTAGAAGCCTTCGTGGTAGTGGAGCGGCCCGACCGCGACCACGCGCCAGAGCACCGAGTTGAAGGCGGTCGGCGTGACCAGCAGCCGTTGCGCCTCGATGCCCTGGTCGGCCAGCGACGCGCGCGCGATGCGCTCGACCTGCTGCTGCGCGGCCACGCCCCAGGCCAGGTAGGCGGTGCTCAACGCCAGCCCGGCGAGGTTCGCGATCCGGCCGCGGCGGCCGCCGCGCGCGGCCAGCGCCCAGCCCACGCCCACCAGCAGCGGCAGCGTGTACAGCGGGTCGATGATGAAGATGCTGCCGATGCCGTACGGGTGGTCCGACCAGGGCAGTGCGAGCCGGGTGCCGTAGACCGTCATCGCGTCGAGCAGCGGATGCGTGACCAGCGCCAGCCACAGCGCGAGCCACCAGCGCTGCCACCGCGGCCATTCGCCGTTCAGCCGCGCCACGAGCCACGCGAACGGCAGCGAGAACAGCGTCAGCCAGAACGGCGCATGGGTCTCGGCGCGGTGCAGCACCATGTTGCGGATCGGATCGCCGTGATCGATCAGCACGTCCAGGTCCGGCAGCGTGCCGGCGACCGCGCCCCAGAGCGCCGCGCGCCACACCGCGGTGCGGCGGCCCATCACCGCAACCGTGACCGCCGAGCCGAGCGCGATCTGCGACAGCGAGTCCATGGGCGCGATTCTGCGGCGCCGCCGGCGCCCCCGCCCGCTTGCGGCCTCCCGGCCGGGCGCGCGGTGCCCACGCCCGGCGGCGGCGGCCGAACGCCCCGGCCGGCGCGGCGTGCCCGCCGATGCGCGAACATATGGCGTCGGGTGGTCGCGGGAGGAGACGGCGATGCGGCACGATCGAATCATCGGCACGGCAGCGCTGGCCGGCGCGGTGCTGGCCGCGGGCTGCGGCACCTACCAGCCGCGGAACGTGAAGCCGGGCATGACCGAGGTCGAGGCCGCGGCGCTGATCGGCAAGCCCACCGGCCGCTATCCCGGGCCGAACGGCCAGACGCGCGTGGAGTTCGCCACCGGGCCCTACGGCGTCGTGACCTGGATGCTCGACCTCGACGCCGCCGGCCGGGCGATCGAGCCGCCGCAGCAGGTGCTGGACGCGTACTACTTCAACTGGGTGCAGCAGAACTCGCGCGGGCGCAAGACCGACTGGCTGCTCTACAACCTCGGCCGTCCGGGTGAGGTGATGCGGCTCGGCTGGATCGGCGGCCAGGTCTGGTCGTGGCGCTATCCGACCAACGACTGCCTGTGGTTCCAGGTGACGGTCAACGACGACGGCACGCTGCGCGACGGCGGCGGCTACGGCATCGACCCGCGCTGCGACCCGGGCGACTTCGGGGGCGGGGCCGGCCGGCGATGAACGCGGCGCGGCCTCCGACCTACGCGCAGCGCACCGCGGTGCCGCTGGCCGACACCATCAGCATGCTGTTGCCCTGGCCCAGGACCTCGTAGTCCAGGTCGACGCCGACCACCGCGTTCGCGCCCAGCGCCTGCGCGCGCTCGGCCAGTTCGGCGAGTGCGATCTCGCGCGCGCGCTGCAGCTCGCGTTCGTAGGTGCCCGAGCGCCCGCCGACGATGTCGCGGATGCCGGCGAACAGATCCTTGAAGACGTTCGCGCCCATGATCGCCTCGCCGGCGACGATGCCGAGATAGGCGCTGATGGCCTTGCCTTCGATGCCGGGGGTGGTGGTGACGATCATCGAGAACTCCTTGGTCGTGGGCCGGTTCGCGAGCGAGCGGCCGCGTCGGGGCCGAAGTCCGGGTCGCGCGGCACCTGCGCCCCCGAGCGCGGGCCGGCTTCGGGCCTCGGCGGCGGCAGGATGACGGTCATCGGGCGGGCGGGCCGGGGGCGGGGCGGGCCAGTGGCGGCTCGGCTACTCGTCCTCGCGCAGACAGCGCCAGGTCCTTGCCCCGTCGAGGCGGCGGATGCGCGGGCTGCCGAGCAGTTCGGGCTCGAACAGGCGCGCGTTGACGCCCGCACGGCCCTTCTCGGGGGCGTGCAATCCCTCCCAGTTGACGATGCAGCCGCAGCTGGCGCAGCGGACGAAGCGCAACTGCCGGTCGCCCCAGGCGTAGGACGCGGTGGCGCCGGGCGCGGCCGCGATCACGATGTCCTTGTACGGGAAGTAGGCCCACAGCGTGCCGTAGCGCCGGCAGATCGAGCAGTTGCAGTTCGTCAGCGTCCGCGGGCGCCGCGGGATCTGCAGGCGCACGGCGCGGCAGTGGCAGGTGGCTGAAAGCATCGCTGGACCTCGGGTCGGAGCGGCCCGATTCTCCATCGCCCGCCGATCCCGCAGCGCCGCCGGTCGGCGCTGCAGCCGTAATCGGACGACGGCCCGGCCGAGCGCCGGGTACCGGCGCGCCGTCGGGTCGAGCCGGCCTTCGACCGGGCGTGCGCTGCGCCGCGTCCGTCAGGTGCCCCGGCACACGGCGATGTCGTAGTGCAGCACCTCGCTGCGCGTGCCCAGCCGGTCGTACAGCGCGATGGCCGCGGCGTCCTCGGGGCCGGTGTCGGCCTGGACGAAGACGACCCAGGCGCCGCGTTCGGCGGCCACCGCCTTCAACCGCTCGATCAGGGCGGTCGCGATGCCCCTGCGCCGGTGCGCGGCGAGCACGGCCAGGTCGTAGAGGTAGATCTCGCTGCGCGCCTGCTCGTACTTCTGCAGTTCGTAGGCCGCCAGGCCGCCGACGACCGCGCCGCCTTGCACCGCGACCAGCGCGATGAAGCCGTCGCTGGCCAGCAGCCGGCGCAGATAGGCGGCATCCGGGCGCCGGCCGGTGTAGGTCGGCAGGTCGTCGAAGGCCTCGCCGAAAGCCTGCAGCAGCCCGTCCATCAGTTCGAGGTCCTGCGCGCCGAGCCGGCGGACCTCCGGCGGTGCCTGCCGCGGGCCTGCCGCCGCGCCGGCAGCATCGGCCGCGCCGCTTGGCCGACCGCTCACGGCCTGGGTCTCGCGCTGCCGTGCAGGCATGACGTCAGGCAGCCGCGGTGCGGCGTTTCGGGCGTGGCCACCCGCCACGGCGCTTTCTTTTGGGGCGCCCGCAGCAACGGGATTTTGGGAGAAATATGCCTCCAGCGCCCGTCCATCAAGCGCTGCAAGCTATGTTTTCAATAGTGCCTCAACGCACGCCGCGGCGTACGGCCATCTCCCGGCCCATGGACTGCTGGGCGTCGATGACCAGCAGCGCGCGCGCCGCGGGGTAGATGCTGTCGTCCTCATGGCGCAGATGGTCGGCGTAGCACTCGGCAAATCCGTCCAGCGCCGCCTCATGCTCGGCGCTGAACGCCGGCAACTGCCCATCGGCC
>JAFLDG010000345.1 GCA_017302495.1 Burkholderiales bacterium | reverse complement strand
CCTCGCGCCGCCGGCGCCGGATCGTCGCCACCAGCGCGCCGGCCGCGACCAGCAGCAGCACGAACGGCCCGGCCCACAGCGCCCAGGTGCTGCCCTTCACCGGCGGGCGGTAGAGCACGAAGTCGCCGTAGCGCTGGACCATGAACTCGCGGATCTGCGCCTCGCTGCGCCCCTGTTGCAACTGGGTGCGGATCTGCTGGCGCAGGTCGACCGCGAGGTCGGCGTTCGACGCGGCGATCGTCTCGTTCTGGCAGACCAGGCAGCGCAGCTCTTCGGCGATGTGCAGCACGCGGGCTTCCAGCGCCGGATCGTCGGCCCGCGGCGGCGCCTGCTGGCCCGCCGCTGCGGCGCAGGCCAGCGCGAGCAGCGCGGCGACGAGCGCGCGTTCAAGCATCGAGCTTCTTCACCAGCGGCAGGATCTGCTCGCGCAGCACCTCGGGCGTGACCGGCCCGACGTGCTTGAGCCGGATCACGCCCTGCTTGTCGACGACGAAGGTCTCGGGCACGCCGTAGACGCCCCAGTCGATGCCGACCAGCCCCTGGGCGTCGACGATCGACACGACGTACGGGTCGCCGTGCTTCGCGAGCCAGGCCAGCGCCTCGTCGCGCTTGTCCTTGTAGTTCAGGCCGACGATCGGCACCGCGCCGCTGCCGGCCAGCTCGACCAGCAGCGGGTGCTCGATGCGGCAGGCGACGCACCACGAGGCCCAGACGTTGAGCAGCCAGACCTTGCCCTTCAGGTCGGCGGCGGAGAGGGTCTTCGCCGGGTCGTCGAGCCGCGGCAGGCTGAAGGCCGGCGCCGGCTTGTCGATCAGCGGCGACGGCAGGATCTTCGGGTCGCGCTGCAGGCCGACGGCGAGGAAGCCGACGAGCAGCACGAACACCGCCAGCGGCAGCAGGTAGCGTCTCATCGGGCCTCCGCGTCCGGGACCGCCGACCTCACGGCCGGGCCGCCTCGCCCGCGGGCGCGACCGCGGGCCCCGGCGCGGGGGTGTCCGCGGCCGGCGCCCGCGGGCTCGGGACGCGCCGCGGCACGCGATAGCGGCGGTCGAGCACGGCCGAGAGCCCGCCGAGCGCCATCAGCAGGCAGCCACCCCAGATCCAGCCGACCAGCGGCTTGTAGTACACGCGCACGCTCCAGGCACCGCCGCCGAGCGGCTCGCCGAGCGAGACGTAGACATCGCGGGTGAAGCCGCGGTCGATCGCGGTCTCGGTCATCGGCATCCGCGAGACGGTGTAGATGCGCCGCTCCGGCTGCAACCGGCCCACCGTGCGGCCGTCGCGCAGCAGGTCGAGCTGACCGCGCGCGGCGCTGTAGTTCGGTCCCTCGCGGTCGGTGACGCCGACGAAGTGCACCTCGTAGCCGCCGATCGTCGTGCGGCTGCCGGGCGTCATGCGCAGATCCTGCTCGACCTGGAAGCCGCCGACGACGGTGACGCCGAAGACGAACACCGCGACGCCGAAGTGCGCGAGCACCATGCCCCAGAAGCTGCCCGGCTGCAGCGCGATCCGCCGCGCCAGGCTCGCCGAGGCGTTCGCGCGCAGCCGCTGCACCACCGCCAGCACCGCGGTCGCGGCGATCCACACGCCGAGCGCGAGGCCGAAGCCGATCATCGGCGTCCAGTGGCCGAGCACGAGCGGCGCCGCCACCGCGCTGAGCAGGCTCACCGCGGCCGCCCAGCGCAGCGCGCGCGCGAGGCCGCCGAGGCGTTCGGCGCGCCAGTGCGCGAGCGGGCCCACGCCCATCAGGAACAGCGCCGGCGCGACCAGCGGCACGAACACCGCGTTGAAGTACGGCGGGCCGACCGAGATCTTGCCCAGGTTCAGCGCGTCCAGCACCAGCGGATACAGCGTGCCGAGCAGCACCGCCGCCGCGGCGACCAGCAGCAGCACGTTGTTCGCGAGCAGCATCGATTCGCGCGACACCAGTTCGAACGCGCCGCCGGCGCCGACCTTCGGCGCGCGCCACGCGAACAGCAGCAGCGAGCCGCCGACCACGAGCGCGAGGAAGCCGAGGATGAAGATGCCGCGCGCCGGGTCGGTGGCGAAGGCATGGACCGAGGTCAGCACGCCCGAGCGCACGATGAAGGTGCCGAGCAGCGACAGCGAGAAGGCGAGGATCGCGAGCAGCGCGGTCCACATCTTGAAGCCGCCGCGCTTCTCGGTCACCGCCAGCGAGTGCATCAGCGCGGTGCCGACCAGCCACGGCATGAACGACGCGTTCTCGACCGGGTCCCAGAACCACCAGCCGCCCCAGCCCAGTTCGTAGTAGGCCCAGAAGCTGCCGAGCGCGATGCCGAGCGTGAGGAACAGCCACGCCACCGTGGTCCACGGCCGCGACCAGCGCGCCCAGGCCGCGTCGAGCCGGCCGGCGAGCAGCGCCGCGATCGCGAACGCGAACGCGACGACGAAGCCGACGTAACCCATGTAGAGCAGCGGCGGGTGCAGGACCATGCCCGGGTCCTGCAGCAGCGGGTTCAGGTCGCGGCCGTCGGGGGCCGCCGGCAGCAGGCGCAGGAACGGGTTCGACGTGAACAGCGTGAACAGCAGGAAGCCGCAGGAAACCAGCCCCATCACGCCGAGCACGCGCGCGACCGTGCGCTCGTCGAGCGAGCGCGAGAACACGCTGACCGCGGCCGTCCAGCCGGCGAGGATCAGCGCCCACAGCAGGATCGAGCCTTCGTGGTTGCCCCAGACCGCGGTGAACTTGTAGACCGCCGGCAGCATCGAGTTCGAATGTTCGGCCGCGAGCTGGACCGAGAAGTCGTCGGTCATGAAGGCCCAGGTCAGGCAGCCGTAGGCCAGCAGCAGGAAGGCGAACTGGCCGCGCGCCGACGGCCGCGCCAGCGTCATCCAGGCGGCGTTGCCGGTCTGCGCGCCGGCGAGCGGCAGCACGCTCTGCGCGAGCGCCATCGTCAGCGCGAGGATCAGCGCGAAGTGGCCGAGTTCGGGGATCATGGCTGCGGTTTCGCCGCCGACTTCTGCGGCAACTGGCCCTGGCGCGCCTTCTCGAGCGCGTCGGCGGCCTCGGGCGGCATGTAGTTCTCGTCGTGCTTGGCCAGCACCTGGTCGGCGACGAACACGCCGTCGGGCCCCAGCTTGCCCTGCGCGACCACGCCCTTGCCCTCCTTGAACAGGTCGGGCAGCAGCCCGGTGTAGCTGACCGGCACGCGCTGCGCCATGTCGGTGACGACGAAGCTCACGGTCAGGCTGCCCGGGTCGCGCTTCAGGCTGCCGTCCTCGACCAGCCCGCCGACGCGGAAGGCCCGGCCCTGCGGCGCCTCGTGCGCCGCGACCTGCGACGGGCTGTAGAAGAAGACCAGGTTGCTGCGGAACGCGTTCAGCACGAGCATCGTCGCGACCGCGAGCGCGCCGAGGCCCGCGCCGATCGCGAGCGCGCGCCGGGTCCTAGGCTTCATGGGCCGGCCTTTCGAGATGTTCGCCGGCATCGTCCAGCGGCAGCGCGCGCAGGGCGCGGCGGCGCTGGGCGACCGCGGCCAGCTCCACCAGCAGCACCAGCGCGCACATGCCGAACGAGCCCCAGACGTAGAGGCCGTAGCCGCCCATCTGCAGGAATTCGGACGCGCTGCCCCAGTTCATGCGGCCACCGCCAGTTCCTGCCGCGCCCAGCGGGTGTCGTGTTCGCGCTCGAGGATGATCACGCGCAGCCGCGCCAGCACCACCGCGATGCAGTAGGCCCAGGCGGCCAGCGCCATCAGCAGCATGCCGGTGAGCATGGTCGAGGCCATGCTCGGCGCGGCGGTCAGGCTGACCGACGCGCCCTGGTGCAGCGTGTTCCACCAGCGCACCGAGAAGTAGATGATCGGCACGTTGACGACGCCGACCAGCGCCAGCAGCGCGGCGGCGCGGTCGGCGCGGCGGACATCGTCGATCGCGGCGTGCAGCGACATGAAGCCTATGTACAGGAACAGCAGGATCAGTTCCGAAGTCATGCGCGCGTCCCACGCCCACCAGGTGCCCCAGGTCGGCTTGCCCCACAGCGCGCCGGTCCACAACGCGAGGAAGGTCATCCAGGCGCCGGTGGGAGCCAGCGCCAGCGCGAGCATCGACGCCAGCCGGGTGTTGAACACCAGCCCGACGCCGGCCCAGAAGGCCAGCGCGAGGTAGCAGATCATCGACATCCAGGCCGCCGGCACGTGCACGAAGATGATCCGGTAGGCCTCGCCCTGCTGGTGGTCGGTCGGCGCGACGAAGAAGCCGACGTACAGGCCCGCCGCGGCAAGCACGGCGGCGAGCGCGTAGAGCCCGGGAACGAGCCGACCCGCCAGCGGGTAGAAGCGTTGCGGAGCGGCGAAGGTGGTCCAGGCCATGAACCCGCTATTTTGCCGTGCCCCTTCGTGCGCCCCGGGTCCGGGGTTGCGGCGGATCAAGGCACCGCGCGCGGCCGGCTTCGGCAACCCGGCCGCGTGTGCCCGCCGCGCCGCCGCCGACTATTCGTGCGCGATGCGCAGCGCCACCGCCGCGGCCAGCGGC
>JAFLDG010000344.1 GCA_017302495.1 Burkholderiales bacterium | reverse complement strand
CGCGCGCCAGCAGCGTGCGGCCGACGCAGGCCAGCGGGTGCGTCGCGTCGAGTTCGCGCCGCGCCGCGAGGTTGCTGTGGCGCAGGCACAGCTCGGCGTCGAGCAGCAGCACGCCGTAGTCGATCTCGTCGAGCATCAGCCCGAACCACGCCGTGCGGCGATCGTCGATCGCCGGTCCGTCGCGGGGAAGGGGCCGCGCGCCGAGGTGGATCGGCGCGTAGCCGCTGGATTGCGGGGCCAGGTCGAACATCGGAGCCTCCTTCGAGGGCCCGCGTGCCGCCGTGGCCGGACCCCGGAGCGAAGCCTAGGTCCGGCCGCGGTTCACGGGCGGTGAATGCTCACCGCCCGTCCTGTGACCTATTCACCTCGCCGCCGCCCGCACGCCTCGATGGCGCGCGCGAAGCGCGAAGGGGGCGGTTCAGGTCACACGCCGGCGCGCTCGATCTCGCCGTAGGCGTGGCCGAGCCACAGCTTCAGCCGCTGCCGCTCCATCAGGCCGAGCGCGGCACCGCCCTGGTCCGGCGCGTGCTTCGCCGCCCAGAAGCTGGCGTTCGCGGCGTCGATCTTCTGCACCACCGTGTCGTGCAGCCGCTTCAGGTCGATCACCTTCGCGCCCATCTCGGCGGCGCGCGCCTGCTCGCCCGAGCGCTCGAGCAGCGCGAAGTCGTCGCCGCGCAGCTGGTTGCGCACCAGCACGTAGTTCAGCCGGCGGCCGAAGCGGTCGAGCAGCTTGCGCAGCAGGTCGACCGAGTCGCGGCCCGCGTCCATCACGTGCCAGTAGTGGATCGCCAGGCCCGAGACATCGGCCAGGTCGAGCACGCCGGATTCGTCGATCCACTTCGCCAGCGGCTCGTGCGTCTGCGCCGCCAGGTCGACGAGCACGCGCCGGCCCGGCTGGTCGATGCACGACTCGACGATCATGTCCAGCGCCTCGTAGCGGTCGACCAGCGCCGGCGAGGTGTAGCCGGCGTAGAAGCGCAGCAGCGCACCGTGCGAGCGGTCGGTGTCGAAGCCGACGAACGGGACCTCGTGGTCGATCAGGTACTGCGCGAGCAGCCGCGCGACCATCGACTTGCCGACGCCGCCCTTCTCGCCGCCGATCAGGTGCACATGGGCCTGCGGCCGGGCTTCGAGGGTGGGGATCTCGGGCATCGGGGCGCTCTCCGCGGCGTGTTCGGGCTGGCTGTCATTGTCCACGGCGGGCCGCCGGCGCGCCCGGCGAAGGCCGTGCGGTTTGGCCGCACGGCCCGCACGGCGTTGGGATCGCCCCGCCGCGCCGAGCGCGCGGCGCCGCGCCAGCCCGCAGTGGCCCCGCTTCAGCCGCCGGCCGCGGCCGCGGGCTGCGGCCCGCGCTTGCGGTGCAGCCAGCCGTTGATCTTCTGCACCACGTCGTCGACGTAGGTGAAGACCACCGGGATCACGAGCAGGCTGAGGAAGGTCGACGTGATCAGCCCGCCGATCACGACGATCGCCATCGGCGAGCGGAAGCTGGGGTCGGTGCCGAGGCCGAGCGCGATCGGCATCATGCCGGCGCCCATCGCGATCGTCGTCATCACGATCGGCCGCGCGCGCTTGCGGCAGGCGTCGAGCAGGGCTTCCAGCCGCGGCAGGCCGCGCTCGCGCCGCGCCATGATCGCGTACTCGACGAGCAGGATCGAGTTCTTCGTCGCGATGCCCATCAGCATGATCAGGCCGATCATCGACGGCATCGACAGCGCGGTCTGGGTGACGAACAGCGCGAGGAAGGCCCCCGGGATCGACAGCACCAGCGCGGCCAGGATCGTCACCGGCTGCACGAAGTCGTGGAACAGCAGCACCAGCACGACGTAGATGCAGAGCACGCCGGTCAGCATCGCCAGGCCGAAGCTGTCGAACAGCTCGGCCATCGCCTCGGCGTCGCCGACCGTGGTCTGGGTCACGCCGGGCGGCAGGTTGCGCAGGCTCGGCAGCGCCAGCGCCCGCGCCTCGACTTCGCCCAGCGGCTGCTGGTTCAGCTCGATCTCGAAGTTGATGTTGCGCAGCCGGTCGTAGCGGTCGATCTGCGCCGGGCCGCTGTCGATCTCGAGCGACGCGACGTTGCCGAGCATCACCGGCCCGCGCGCGCCCGGCACCGCCAGCCGTGACAGCAGATCGAGGTCGGCGCGGGCGTCGGCCTTGAGCTTGACCACCACCGGCACCTGGCGCTGCGCGAGGTTCAGCTTGGCCAGCGCCTGGTCGTAGTCGCCGGCGGTGGCGATGCGCAGCGTGTCGGCGATCGCCGCCGAGGTCACGCCGAGGTCGGCGGCCTTCGCGAAGTCGGGGCGCACGATCAGCTCGGGCCGCACCAGGCTCGAGGTCGAGGTCACGTTGCCGATGCCGGGGATCGTGCGCAGCTCCTTCTCGACCAGGCGTGCGTGTTCGGCCAGCACCCGGCCGTCCTCGCCGGCGAGGACCAGGATGTACTTCTCCGACGAACCGCCGAAGCCGACCTTGACCCGCGCCCCGGGCAGGGCCTCGAGCTGGCGGCGCAGGTCGGCCTCGACGTCCTGCTTGGTCACGCCGCCGCGATCGGCGCGCGGCGTCAGGTTGATCGTCAGCGTCGCGGTGCGCACCTCGGCCGCGCCCTGCGGCGCGAACGGGTCGCCGCCGGTGGCGCCGCCGCCGATCGCGGTGTAGACCATCTTCACGTGCGGGTTGCGCTGCACCAGCTCGCGCGCCTGCTCGGCCGAGGCGAAGGTCTGCGCGAAGGTCGCGCCCGGCGGCAGCGAGACCGTGACCTGGGTCTGCGACAGGTCGTCCGGCGGCAGGAAGCCGGTGGGCAGCAGCGGCACCAGCGCGAACGAGCCGACGAAGAACGCGGTCGCGGCGAGGGTGGTCTTGACCCGGTGCTTCAGGCACCACTGCGCCCAGCGCAGGTACAGGTTCATCCACCCCGGCTCGCGGTGTTCGCGCTTCGGCTTGTGCAGCAGGTAGGCCGCCATCATCGGCGTCAGCATGCGCGCGACGACGAGCGAGAAGAACACCGCGATCGCCGCGGTCCAGCCGAACTGGACGAAGAACTTGCCCGGCACCCCGCTCATGAACGCGGTCGGCAGGAAGACGGCGATCAGCGTGAAGGTGGTCGCGATCACCGCCAGCCCGATCTCGTCGGCGGCCTCCATCGCCGCCTGGTACGGCGTCTTGCCCATGCGCAGATGGCGCATGATGTTCTCGATCTCGACGATCGCGTCGTCGACCAGGATGCCGACCACCAGCGACAGGCTGAGCAGGGTCACGACGTTGATCGAGAAGCCCATGAAGTACATCGCGCCGAAGGTCGGGATCACCGACAGCGGCAGCGCGGTGGCCGAGACCAGCGTCGCGCGCCAGTCGCGCAGGAACAGCCACACCACCAGCACCGCCAGCAGCGCGCCCTCGTACAGCAGCATCAGCGAGCCGTCGTAGTTCTCGACCACCGGGTCGACGAAGTTGAAGGCCTCGGTGAAGGTGACGTCCGGGTGCGCGGCGCGCAGCTTGTCGAGCTCGGCGCGCACGCCGTCGGCGACATCGACCTCGCCCGCGCCGCGGCTGCGCGTGACCTCGAAGCCGACCACCGGCCGGCCGTTCAGCAGCGCCGCCGAGCGGCGCTCGGCCACCGTGTCGGTGACGCTCGCGACCTGGTCGAGCCGGATCCGGCGGCCGTCGGCGAGCGGGATCTCCATCGCCGCCAGCTCGTCGGCGGTCTGCACGGTGGCGATCGTGCGCACCGACTGCTCGGCGCCGCCGACGTCGGCGCGGCCGCCCGAAGCCTCCTGCTGCATCTGGCGCAGCTGGCGCGAGATGTCGGCCGCGGTCGCGTTCAGCGCCTGCAGCCGCAACGGGTCGATCTCGACCCGCACCTCACGCGTGACGCCGCCGACGCGCGCGACCGCGCCGACGCCGCGCACGCTGAGCATCGCCTTGGTGACGGTGTTGTCGACGAACCAGCTCAGGCCTTCCTCGTCCATCCGGTCGGACGCGACGGTGTAGGTCAGGATCGGCAGCCCCGACAGCTCCATCTTGTTGATCACCGGGTCGCGCAGGTCGCCCGGCAGGTCGGCGCGGATGCGCGAGACCGCGGCGCGCACGTCGTCCACCGCCTCCTGGATCGGCTTCTCGAGCCGGAACTCGACGGTGATCGTGGCCGTGCCGTCCTGCACCTTGGTGTAGATGTGCTTGACGTTCTGCAGCGTCGCGACCGAGTTCTCGATCTTGCGCGCGACCTCGGTCTCCATTTGCGCCGGCGACGCGCCGGGCAGCTGCGCGGTGACGATCACCGTCGGCAGCTCGATGTCCGGGAACTGCTGGATCTTCATCGCCCGGAAGCCGAGCACGCCGACCAGCGTCAGCATGACGAAAAACAGGATCGACGGCGTCGGGTTGCGGATCGACCAGGAGGAGACGTTGATCGCCATGGCTCGTTCGCTTCCTCGCGCGCGTCGCGCTCAGCGGGCCGCGGCCGAGGCCGGCCGGGCCGCGGCGACCGGCGCGTCGACC
>JAFLDG010000343.1 GCA_017302495.1 Burkholderiales bacterium | reverse complement strand
GCTGCGAGCAGGCGCCGGCGGCGGTGGTGCACCAGCATCCGGTGCCCCGGGCCACGGCCGAGCGCGTGGCCGCCGCCGTGCAGGCCGGGCGCACCACCGACGAGCCGCAGGGCTTCATCGACCGGCCGGCCTACGAGGCCCGGGGCGGCTACGCGCTGCTGCGCCGCTGCGTGGCCGGCGAGATCGGCGCCGAGGCGGTGATCGCGGCGCTCGAGGACTCCGGCCTGCGCGGCCTCGGCGGCGCCGGCTTCCCGGCCGGGCGCAAGTGGCGCATCGTGCGCAGCGAAGCGGCGCCGCGGCTGATGGCGGTCAACCTCGACGAGGGCGAACCCGGCACCTTCAAGGACCGCGTGTACCTCGAGCGCGACCCGCACCGCTTCGTCGAGGGCCTGCTGATCGCCGCCTGGGCGGTGGGCATCGCGCAGGTCTACGTCTACCTGCGCGACGAATACCACGGCTGCCGCGCGCTGCTCGAAGCCGAACTGGCCCGGCTGCGCGCCGACCCACCCTGGCCCGGCATGCCCGCGATCGAGCTGCGCCGCGGCGCCGGCGCCTACATCTGCGGCGAGGAGTCGGCGATGATCGAATCGATCGAAGGCAAGCGCGGCCTGCCGCGCTTGCGCCCGCCGTACGTCGCGCAGGTCGGGCTGTTCGGCCGGCCGACGCTCGAGCACAACTTCGAGACGCTGTACTGGGTGCGCGACATCGTCGAGAAGGGCGGCGCCTGGTTCGCCGCGCAGGGGCGCCACGGCCGCAAGGGGCTGCGCTCGTTCTCGGTGTCGGGGCGCGTGAAGGCGCCGGGGGTCAAGCTCGCGCCGGCCGGCATCACGGTGCGCGAGCTGATCGACGAACACTGTGGCGGCATGGCCGACGGCCACCGCTTCTACGCCTACCTGCCCGGTGGCGCGTCGGGCGGCATCCTGCCGGCCTCGATGGGCGACATCCCGCTCGACTTCGACACGCTGCAGCCCTACGGCTGCTTCATCGGTTCGGCGGCGGTGATCGTGCTGTCCGACAAGGACTCCGCGGTCGGCGCGGCGCGCAACCTGATGCGCTTCTTCCGCGACGAATCCTGCGGCCAGTGCACGCCGTGCCGCAGCGGCACGGCCAAGACCTCGGTGCTGATCGAGCAGCCGAAGTGGGACCTGGACCTGCTGGCCGACCTGTCGCAGGTGATGCGCGACGCGTCGATCTGCGGCCTGGGGCAGGCGGCGCCGAACCCGGTGGACTGCGTGATCCGCTACTTCCCCGAGGAGTTGAAGTCGTGAACGCGCGCGAGACCGTCACCTTCACGCTCGATGGCCGCGAGGTCACCGGCCTGGCGGGCGAACCGATCCTCGAAGCCGCGCGGCGCGCCGGCGTCGAGATCCCGCACCTCTGCTACAAGCCGGGGCTCGAAGCGGTCGGCAACTGCCGCGCCTGCGTCGTCGAGATCGCCGGCGAGCGCACGCTCGCGCCGTCGTGCTGCCGCAGCGCGACGCCGGGGATGACGGTACGCAGCGACAGCGAACGTGCGCTGAAGTCGCAGCGGCTCGTGCTCGAGCTGCTGCAGGCCGACCTGCCCGAAGCCGCCTACACGCGGCACAACGAGGTCGACCATTGGGCGGCCAGGCTCGAGGTCGGCAGGCCGCGCTTCGCCGCGCGCGCGCAGCCGGCGCCGGACCGGTCGCACCCGGCGATCGCGGTCAACCTCGACGCCTGCATCCAGTGCACGCGCTGCCTGCGCGCCTGCCGCGACGAGCAGGTCAACGACGTGATCGGGCTCGCTTTCCGCGGCGAGCAGGCGCAGATCGTGTTCGACATGGGCGACCCGATGGGGGCGTCCACCTGCGTCGCCTGCGGCGAATGCGTGCAGGCCTGCCCCACCGGCGCACTGGCGCCCGCGCGCGACGCGGCGCTCGCCATGCCGGACCGATCGGTGCCTTCGGTCTGCCCGTTCTGCGGCGTCGGCTGCCAGCTCAGCTTCCACGTCAAGGACGACCGGATCGCCTACGTCGAGGGCCGCGACGGCCCGGCCAACCACGGGCGGCTGTGCGTCAAGGGCCGCTACGGCTTCGACTACGCGCACCACCCGCAGCGGCTGACGAAACCGCTGATCCGGCGCGCCGATGCGCCGCCGAAGGCCGCCCTGCTCGAGCCCGGCTTCCGGATGGACCCGGAGCGCGTGCGGGAGGTGTTCCGCGAGGCCAGCTGGGACGAGGCGCTCGACTTCGCCGCCGGCGGCCTGAAGGCGATCCGCGGCCGGCACGGGCCGAAGGGGCTCGCCGGTTTCGGCTCGGCCAAGGGCAGCAACGAGGAGGCCTACCTGTTCCAGAAGCTGGTGCGCACGGGATTCGGCAGCAACAACGTCGACCACTGCACCCGGCTGTGCCATGCGTCGTCGGTGGTCGCGCTGCTCGAGGGCATCGGCTCGGGCGCGGTCAGCAACCCGGTGATGGACGTGCTCCAGGCCGAGGTCGTGCTGCTGGTCGGCGCGAACCCGACCGTCAACCACCCGGTCGCGGCGAGCTTCATCAAGAACGCGGTGAAGCAAGGCACGAAGCTGATCGTGATGGACCCGCGCCGCTCCGACCTGGCGCGGCACGCGCATCGCTTCCTGCAATTCAACGCCGACACCGACGTCGCGCTGCTGAACGCGCTGCTGCACGTGATCGTCAGCGAAGGCCTGGTCGACGAGGCCTTCGTCGCCGAGCGCACGATCGGCTATGACGAGCTGCGCGCGAACGTCGCCGGCTACGCGCCCGAAGCGATGGCGCCGATCTGCGGCATCGACGCCGACACCTTGCGCGAGGTCGCGCGGCTGTACGCGCGCTCGAAGGCGTCGATGATCCTCTGGGGCATGGGCATCAGCCAGCACGTGCACGGCACCGACAACGCGCGCTGCCTGATCGCGCTCGCGCTGCTGACCGGCCAGATCGGCCGCCCCGGCACCGGGCTGCACCCCTTGCGCGGCCAGAACAACGTGCAGGGCGCCTCCGATGCCGGGCTGATCCCGATGATGCTGCCCGACTACCAGCATGTGTCGAAGCCCGAGGTGCGCGCGAAGTTCGAGCAGGCCTGGCAGCTCGCCCCCGGCACGCTCGACGACAAGGTCGGCCTGACCGTGGTCGAGGTCATGCACGCGATCGATCGCGGCGAGGTCCGCGGCATGTACATCGAGGGCGAGAACCCGGCGATGTCGGACCCCGACGCGGACCACGCGCGCGCGGCGCTGGCGGCGCTCGAGCACCTCGTCGTGCAGGACATCTTCCCGACCGAGACCGCGTACCTGGCCGATGTGATCCTGCCGGCCAGCGCCTTCCCGGAGAAGACCGGCAGCTTCACCAACACCGACCGGCTGGTGCAGATGGGCCGGCAGGCGGTGCCGCCGCCGGGCGATGCACGCCAGGACCTGTGGATCATCCAGCAGATCGGCCAGCGCCTCGGCCTACCGTGGAGCTACGGTCACGTCAGCGAAGTGTTCGACGAGATGCGGCGCACGATGCCGAGCATCGGCGGCATCACCTGGGAGCGGCTGGAGCGCGAGCACGCGGTGACCTACCCGTGCGAGAACGAAGGCGACCCGGGGCGGCCGGTGGTCTTCGTCGACGACTTCCCGCGCGAAGGCGGCAAGGCGCGCTTCGTGCCGGCCGACATCATCCCCGCCGCCGAGCGCCCCGATGCCGAGTACCCGATGGTGCTGATCACCGGCCGCCAGCTCGAGCACTGGCACACCGGCAGCATGACGCGGCGCGCGAGCGTGCTCGACGCGCTCGAACCCGACCCGACCGCGCTCTTCCATCCGCTCGACCTGGCGGCGATCGGCGCACAGGCGGGCGAGCCGATCACGATCGAGTCGCGGCGCGGCGCGGTCACGCTCTGGGCGCGCGCCGACGACGGCACGCCGCGCGGCACGGTGTTCGTCGCCTTCGCCTACTACGAAGCGGCGATCAACAAGCTGACCAATCCGGCGCTCGACCCGTTCGCGAAGATCCCCGAGTTCAAGTACTGCGCGGTCCGGGTCAAGGCCGGCGGGGCACCGCCGCAGGTCGGCAGCTACGGCGGCGGGCAGCTGCTCGCCGTGCCGGCCGCCTGAGGCGGCCGCGGCCGCGCCGCAGTCGCCGATGGCAGCGCCCGTGGCCGCGCCGTTGCCGCGCCTGACCCGGGCGCGCGCCGAGCTGACGCGCGAGGTCGGCATCGTCGATGCGGACGGCCAGCGCCGCACGATCCGCATCCCGCTGGAACGTGCGCTGACGATCTACGTCGACCGGCGCGAGCTGGTCACGCTGATGACGCTGGGCCAGCATCCGGAGTGGCTGGCGCTCGGCTGGCTGTTGAACCAGCGCCTGGTCGGCCGCGTGGACGAGGTCGAGTCGGTCTCGGTCGACTGGGACGTCGGCGCGGCAGCGGTGCGCACCCGCGCCGGCGCGGGCGACTTCGGCGACAAGCTCGCGCGGCGCATCGTCACCACCGGCTGCGGCCAGGGCACCGT
>JAFLDG010000342.1 GCA_017302495.1 Burkholderiales bacterium | reverse complement strand
ATCCGCCGCCGCCCGCCGCCGCGCCGGCGCTGCCGCAACCCGGCGACACCAACGCCGAGCGCGCGAAGACCCAGCCGGGCAACAACGCGCCGCTCTGGCGCGCGGTGCGCGAGTCCGGCACGCGGCCCGGCTACGTCAGCCTGCCGGGCCTCGAGATGGGCCAGCTCGTGCAGACCTTCGTCCAGTACCCGGGTTCCGAGTACACGACCGCGGGCGAAGCCTGGCGCCAGGTGCGCAACCGCTGGCTGATCCCGTACGGCGGCGCGCTGCTGCTCATCATGCTGCTGGCCGCGGCGCTGCACTACCTGACCAAGGGGCCGATCGGCGTGAAGGCGGCGCCGACCGGCCGCATGATCGAACGGTTCACGCCGCTGGAGCGGGCGGCCCACTGGGTCAACGCCGCGGCCTTCGTCGTGCTGGCGGTCTCGGGCATCGTGATGGCCTTCGGCAAGTTCTTCCTGCTGCCGGTGATCGGTTCGACGCTCTTCGGCTGGCTGACGTTCGCGCTGAAGACGCTGCACAACTTCGTCGGGCCGCTGTTCGCGGTGTCGCTGGTGATCGTGATCGCCACCTTCATCAAGGACAACTTCCCGGGCCGGGGTGACCTCGCCTGGCTGGCCAAGGGCGGCGGCCTGTTCAACGAGGCCCATGTTCCTTCGCACCGTTTCAATGCCGGCGAGAAGCTGCTGTTCTGGGCCGGCGTGCTGGTGCTCGGCCTGATCACCGTGGGTTCGGGGCTGGTGCTCAACCAGCTGATCCCGCAGATCGCGCCGACGCGCGGCAACATGCAGGTCGCGCACATGATCCACGGTGCGGCGTCGGTGCTGATGATGGCGATGTTCATCGGCCACATCTACGTCGGAACGATCGGCGTGAAGGGCGCGTACGCCGCGATGCGGCACGGGTATGTCGACGAGGCCTGGGCCCGCGAGCACCACGAGTACTGGCACGACGACATCCAGGCGGGGCGCATCCCGACGCAGCGTTCCGCGAAAAGCGCCCCGCCGGCCGATGCGGCCGGCGCCCGGGCCTGAATTCGAAGGATGGTTCGACCATGAAGCTCGTTCGTGACCTGCTCGCACTGTCGGCGCTTTGCGTTGCCGCCGTCGCGACGGCCAAGCTGCCGCCGCCGAGCGAAGAGGCCAAGGCCAAGGCGGCCGAGGCCGCGGCCAAGGCGGCCCATGCGCAGAAGGTGGAAGCGTTCAAGCTGTGCAAGGTCATGGACCAGGTGGCGGCGGACTATTACGCAGAGGCGAAGAAGGCCGGGCGCGAGACGAAACCGCCGGTGGCCACGCCGGCCTGTGTCGATCCCGGGCCGTTCGTGGCCCCGGTCGCGGCGGCGCCCAAGTAGGCGCCGATGGCGGTTCCCGGCGAAGCGCTGCCGCTGCCGGCACCGGCCCCTGCACCGCTGCCGACCGTGCCCGGCGCCCCGCGCCTGACGCGCGCGTGCGGCGAGTTGCTGCGCGAGATCACCATCCTGGACGAGTACGGGCAGCGGCGGCCGATCCAGATTCCCGCGGAGCGGCCGCTGACGGTGTTCGTCGACAAGCGCGAACTCGTGACGCTGATGACGCTCGGCGCCATGCCCGAACTGCTCGTGCTCGGCTACCTGCTGAACCAGCGGCTGGTCGCGCGCGTGGAGGAGGTCGACTCGATCACCGTCGACTGGGAGGTCGCGGCCGCCGCGGTCCGCACCCGCGACGGCGTGGCCGACCTGGAGGCCCGCACCGCGCACCACGTGGTCACGACCGGCTGCGGCCAGGGAACCGTCTTCGGCCGGATGATCGACGGCATGCAGGGCATCCGCCTGCCGCCGGCGGGCCGGGCCCGCATCCGGCAAAGCAGCCTGCACCGCCTGCTCGAAACCGTGCGGCAGCAGGAAACCATCCACCGCAAGGCCGGCTCGGTGCACGGCTGCGCGCTCTTCCGCGCCGGGGTGACCGAGGTCGAGATGCTGATGTTCGTCGAGGACGTCGGCCGGCACAACGCGATCGACACCATTGCCGGCTGGATGGGCCTGCACGGCGTGGCGGGCGGCGACAAGGCGTTCTACACCACGGGCCGCCTGACCAGCGAGATGGTGCTGAAGTCCGCGCAGATGGGCGTGCCGATCATCGTCTCGCGCAACGGCGTCACCGCGATGGGGCACGAACTGGCCGAGCGGCTGGGCATGGCGCTGTTCGGCCGGGCGTCGAACCGCCATTTCCTGTGCTTCACCGGGTTCGACCGCTTCGACTCCGAGCCGGAGCCGCAGCGCGTCCCCGTCCGCGTCGTGTCCGGCTGACGGCTCGCCGCGGCCCCGGGCCGGCGCCGGCCTCAGGCCGGGCAGCTGCGCCAGTTCCGGCTGAAGCTCGCGGCCGGCCGCACGACGGTGGTGTCGCCGCTCGGCTTGCGCTGCCCGCTGCCGTTCTCGAGCTCCAGCTTCACCGCGTACTTGTCGAAGAACGCATCGAACAGCTCGCCGCCCCGGGTTCCCACCGCGTGCAGCCGGTCACTGGCTGCGTCCCACTCGAGCAGCACGGCCGCCAGCGGCTGCGGCGCCGGTCCGGCGAGCACGCGCGCGCCGTGCTGCGGGTCGTAGCGCGAGTCGTCGCCGCAGCAGTGGATCACCTGCGCCGGTTCGCCGCGGCTGCCCTTGCGCAGGCCGATGAAGCTGACCTCCGGCGTCGGGTACATCAGCTTGTGCGCGCAGATCGCCGAAAAGGCGACGATCGAGCGCTTCGGCCCGACGCCGGCCGGCGCGGCATAGCGCCGCTTGTCCTCGGTGACCAGTTCGGCCGGCTCGACCGCCCGATCGAGCACCAGCAGGAACACCGGCGACACCGTGTACGGATAGTTGAAGAGGTAGGCCTCGCCCGTCGCCAGACGGCTTGCAGGCAGCGCATCGCCGCGCGCGTCGACCAGCAAGGAACGCGGGTGCGCCCGGGCCGCACCGAGCACCGGGCTCGGGGCCGCGCCGCAGGCCAGCCACGCGCCGGCCACGCACGCGGCCTGGCGCATCAGTTCGCGGCGCTCGCTGTCGGCTTCGGGCTGCACGGCAGCACGCTACACGATGAGCCGGCTCGCGACAAGGCGTGGCCGGGCCGGCCCGATGCGGGCCACGCGTGAAGCCGGTCGCGCGGCGCAGCGGCCGTTTCGCGTCTAAAGTTCTCGTCCACTCCCTCGAACCGACGATGTCCAACACCGTTCGCGCGAAGCGCACCCGGCCGCCCGAACCCGTCGCCGACGGCGTCCAGGTCCCGCGAGGCGGCGGCGAAGAGGGCCCGCGCGCACTGCCGAAGGACCTGCCCGCCGTCGACCGGCTGCTGCGCGAGCCGATCGCCGCGGCGCTGCTCGCGGAACACGGACACACCCTCGTTGCGAACGAGGCGCGGGCGCTGCTCGAGCGCTGCCGCGCCGACGCGCTCGCCGGCCGGCTCGACGCCGCGGCTGTGCCCCCGGCGGCGCTCGCCCAGGCGCTGCAGCAGGCGGTGCACGCGCGGCTGGCGCCGCGCATGCGCGCCGTGCTCAATCTCACCGGCACGGTGATCCACACCAACCTGGGCCGTGCGCTGCTGGCCGACGAGGCGCTGCGGCACCTGCTGGCGATGATGGCCGGCCCGAACAGCCTCGAGTACGACCTGGCGAGCGGCGGCCGCGGCGACCGCGACCGCATCGTCGAGGAGCTGCTCACCACGCTCACCGGCGCCGAGGCGGCGACCGTGGTCAACAACAACGCCGCGGCGGTGCTGCTGACGATCGCTGCCCTGGCGCGCGGGCGCGAGGTGATCGTCTCGCGCGGCGAACTGGTCGAGATCGGCGGCGCCTTCCGCATGCCCGACGTCATGGCCGCGGCCGGCGCGACGCTGGTGGAGGTGGGCACGACCAACCGCACCCATCCGCACGACTACGAACGCGCCATCGGCGAACGCACGGCGCTGCTGATGAAGGTGCACACGAGCAACTACGCGATCCAGGGCTTCACGTCGGCGGTGGACGAGGCGGCGCTGGCAAGCATCGCCCGCGCCCGGGGCCTGCCGCTGGCCACCGACCTGGGCAGCGGCTCGCTGGTCGACCTCGCCGCCTACGGCCTGCCGCGCGAACCGACGCCGCAGGACAAGCTCGCCGCCGGCTGCGATGTCGTCACCTTCAGCGGCGACAAGCTGCTCGGCGGGCCGCAGGCCGGCCTGCTCGTCGGCAGCCGGGAGGCGATCGCGCGCATCCGCGCTTTCCCGCTGAAGCGCGCGCTGCGCATGAGCAAGCTGCCGCTGGCGGCGCTGGAGGCCACGCTGCGCCTGTACCTGCGGCCGGAACGGCTGGCGCAGGACCTGCCGACGCTGCGCCTGCTGACGCGGCCGGCCGCGGATATCCGCGCGCTGGCGCATCGGCTGCAGCCGCTGGTGGCCGAGGCGCTCGCGCCCCGCTACGAGGTGGCGGTGCGCGACCTGATGGGCCAGATCGGTTCGGGTTCGCTGCCCGTCGAGGTCTACGATCCGCAAGGCGTCGGCGGCACGCACGTCATGTACGTGCTGCATCACGCCGACCAGCCCGAGCTCTATCACGGCCTGCCGGCCG
>JAFLDG010000341.1 GCA_017302495.1 Burkholderiales bacterium | reverse complement strand
GCCACCAGGCGGCGGCGTCGCGGCCTTCGGCCAGGCCGTCGGCGCTGGCCTCGGCCTGGCGCGCGCGCGCGATCGCGAGCCGGCAGTCGGCCTGCGGCCCGGCGGACCCCGCCGCGGCGGCGGCGACCGGCATGGCGGGCGGCGCCGCCGGATCGGCTTCGAGTTCGAGCGTGCACTGGGTCATCGAGGGCTCCTGCGGGGCGCCACCGCGGCGCGCGCGCAGCCAGTCTGCCGCCCGGGTGGCTCAGCAGATGAGCCACCGGCACCGCGCGGCCCTAAGATCGCGCGCCCGCCACCGAAGCCCAACGATGGACCGCACCGAACGCTTCTACCGGATCGAACGGCTGATCCGCGCCCGCGGTAGCGTCTCGTTCGAGACGCTGCGCACCGAACTCGAGGTCTCGCCGGCGACGCTGAAGCGCGACCTGCAGTACCTGCGCGACCGGCTCGACGCGCCGATCGTCTACGACCGGCTGGACAACGGCTACCGCTTCGCCGGCGATGCCCGCGGCACCGCGCACGAGCTGCCCGGGCTGTGGTTCAGCGACCAGGAGATCCACGCACTGCTGACGATGCACCAGCTGATCCAGGGGCTGGACGCGGACAGCATGCTCGGCCGCCACCTGCAGCCGCTGCGCGACAAGCTGCAGGGCCTGCTCGGCAGCCGCGGCGACGCGACCGCGGCCGAGTTGCTGCGGCGCGTGCATGTCGTCGCCGCCGCGCGGCGGCCGGTCGATGCGCGCATCTTCGAGACGATCGGCAGCGCGCTGCTCGAGCGGCGCCGGCTCGAGCTGCGGTACTTCACCCGCGGCCGCGGCGCCGAGAGCCGGCGCGAGGTGTCGCCGCAGCGGCTGACGCACTACCGCAGCACCTGGTACCTGGACGCCTGGTGCCATCGCAGCGAGGGGCTGCGCCGCTTCGCGCTCGACGCGGTGCGCGAGGCGACGGTGCAGCCCGCCCGGGCGAAGGAAGTGGCGCTGGCCTCGGTGCGCGCCGAACTCGACGGCGGCTACGGCGTCTTCGCCGGCCGGCGGCTGCAGTGGGCGACGCTCGAGTTCGGCGCCGAAGCCGCGCAATGGGTGGCCACCGAGCAGTGGCACCCGCAGCAGCAGACGCAGCGCCTGGCCGACGGCCGGCTGCAACTGCGCCTGCCCTACGCCGACCCGACCGAACTCGCGATGGACATCCTGCGCCACGGCGACCAGGTGCGCGTACTCGCGCCGCAGGCGCTGGCCGACGAGGTCGCCGGCCGGCTGCGGCGCGCGGCGCGGTGGTACGACACCGCGCCCGACGCGGCGTGAGCCTGCGCGCGGCGGCGCGGCCTCACAGCCCGAGCCAGTGGTCGGCGAAGCCGGCCAGGTCCTGATGCACCGAACGCGCGAGCTGCAGCTCGTCGCCGACGTTCGGGCTGCCGTTCGGCGCGCGCAGCACGAGCGCGGTATGCACCGCCGGCGCGATGCCGCGCAGGTAGGCGATGTAGTCGTCGACGAAGGCCACCGGCTGCAGCGCGTCGATCGCGTCGGCCTTCGGGCTGCGTGCGCCTTCGGCATGGCCGGTGGCGACGACGCGGCGGATCGGGAAGCCCAGCGCCTTCAGGTTGCGCGCGCGCGCCGGCTGCAGATGGGCGTCGAGCGCGGTCACGCAGACCAGCTCGTAGCCGGCATCGTGCAGCCGGTGGCAGGCCGCGACCGCGCCCGGCAACGCCGGCAGCGTCTCCCACAGCGCCGGGCGCTGGAACTGCTCGCGCAGCAGCAGGCGCTGCTCGGCGTCGATCACCGGCACGGCGAAGCGGTCCATCGGCCAGTAGGCGAGCGGATCGCGCTCGGCCAGCACCTCGCCGAACGCGAGCTGCCAGGCGCGGGCATAACCGACATGCAGGTCGACGAGCACGCCGTCGGCGTCGATGGCGAGGATCGGGCGGGACATGGGCCGACTTTATAGGCTCGGCGTGACGGCTTTCGGCCGGCGCATGCATCCCCCGGCGCCGGCGCGCGGCGCCGGCTCGCGAGCGCATCCGGCAGATTGGGGATGCCGACGGGCGCGCCACCGGGATCCCCCTTGCGGCGCACGACGCCGTTGTCGATACTCTGCCGGGGCTGGCCGGCCCCGAGTTCCGCGGACAAGGAACCGAGCATGAAGGCCGAGCCAGGAGCGGCGTCCATCGAGACAACCGCCGTGGCGCGGCGGCTCGGGTCGTTCATTCACAGAGGAGCTTACATGTTGATCAGAACCCTGATCGGGTGCGCCTCGATGGTTCTTGCCTCGATCACGCAGGCACAACCGTCGATGCCGATGAAAATCGAAGCATTCACCGTCGAGGCGCCGTGCAACGAGGTCAACACAGAGGTTGACCACTGCGTGATCTGGGTGACGGTGACGGGTTCCGGCCCTACGTGCACGGTGACCGTCGACGCCGGACAGGAACTGGTGACGATGGCCCGCAGCCGCGGCAAGATGATCTTCTGGATGCTGACGCCCGAATCGCTGAAAGCGCGATACCGGTTCACCGCCGACGGCGTCACCTTCAAGAACGACCGGGATCGCAACTTCAAGGCGGCACGGGTGCTACAGGGCGGCGAGGCCTACCGTTGGAAGAACGGGGGCAAGGCGCCCCGGGTCTTCGAGTACACGATCAAGGTCGCGATCGACGGCGAGGATCTCGAGTGCCAGTCGGAAGACCCGTGGATCCGCAACCGGGTCTGATCGGGCGCCTCGGCAACGTCGGCGACGGCGAAGCGAGACGCGCCGCGCGATCGTGCCGCAGGCCCGCCTCGAGCCTGCGGGGCCACGCACCTGAAGAGCGGGTCCCTCTTGCACCGCGCCCGGGAGATGCCGATACTGCCGCGCGCGGCGCCGGGGAGCGGCCAAGGAGAAATCGATGTTCCGGAACTCGCGTCGCACAGGGCCGGTCGCGATACTCGCGGCGTTCGTCGCCCAGGCCACGTCGGCGGCGGCCGCGGCGGCGCCGGAACACATGGCGGCCGCACCGTGCACCCCGGGCGTCTGCGTGATCAAGGTGTTCGTCGACGACTGCCGGCAAGAGGGTGGGATTCGGCTCGACAAGCCGCTGGTCGAGGTCGACCGTGCGGTCAACATGCGCTGGGAGATCAAGACCAAGGGCTTCGTCTTCGCCGCCAACGGCATCGAGCTGCAACCGCACGACTCGCAGTTCCGGGTCCAGCACAGCCCGCGGCCGGACGAGTTCCGGCTGCACAACGCGAAGGCGCGGGCCGGCGACTTCTACTACTTCGTCAACGTCGAAGGCTGCCGGCCGCACGACCCCTGGATCCGGAACCGGCCGTGATCTGGGTTCCCCCCGGCAGGCGAACGAACCTTCCGCCGCGTCTGCAGAAGCAGGCCCTGGAAGCTCGGTGGTTCATCCTCCTCGGCCTGGCGGGCCCCGGCGGGCAGATCGCCACCCAGGAGTCCCGTCAAGACCCGCGGCAAAGCGGTCACGCGCGAACGCCGCCTCGCGACCCCTGAAGCCGCCATTGCGTCCGAGACCGGCGCGGCGGCGGGTGACGGCTCATGCGGAATCAACCGACGCGCCGCCGAGCAGCCTTTTCACCCGCGTGAGCGCGATCCCGAGTTCGGACAGGTCCCCTGCGCCGACCTCGGCCGCGAGGCACTCGGCCCGGGCGCACGACGCTGCCGCGGCAGCGGCATTGCCGGTCAGCCACTCGACCTCGGCGCGGTGGCAGGCCAGCACCGCGCGACCGAAGCGGTCGGCGACCTCGTCCAGCAGCCGTTGGCCGGCTTCGAGGCTCGCGCGCGCCTCGTCGCGCCGCTGCAGCGCGGCCTGCGCCTGCGCGAGGTAGCCGAGGAACAGGCCTTCCGAACGCCGGTCGTTGAGTTCGTGCGCGAGGGCAACCGCGTTGCGCTGGTGAAGCTCCGCGGCCGCGCCGTCCCCGCGTCCGAAGGCCACCAGCCCGATGTTGCAGTCGACGATCGCCTCGAGCCGGCGGTAGCCCATCGCCCGGGCCAGATCGAGCGCCGCGGAGGACTCCTCGAGCGCCGCGTCGAGATCGCCGCGCGCCAGGTGCACGGCACCGAGGTTGCACAGCGCCTTGCCCTCGAGCATGCGGTCGCCGTTCGCGCGCGCCGCCGCGAGGCCGGCGCGGATGTACGCCTCGGCGTCGTCGAGCCGCCCTTCGTCGAAGCACAGCCCGCCGAGGTTGCCGAGCATCGCGCCTTCGAGGCGCCCACTGCCGCCCCGCCGCGCCGCGCGCAGGGCGGCCTCGCAATGGGCCCGGGCCTGACGCAGGTCGCCGACGTAGCTGCACAGCGTGCCGAGCCCGTTCAGTGACGGACTCTCCAACTCGGGGGCACCGATCGTGCGCGCCAGCCGGAGCGCGTCGGCAAAGTGCCGGCCGGCCTGCTCGAACCGCGCCTCTTCGCTTTCGATACCGCCGAGCTCGACCAGCGCGCGGGCCTCGAGCCGCAGGTCCTCGCATGCGCGCGCATCGCCCAATGCCGCCTGCAACTGCTGTCGCGCGCCACCCAGCCGACCCGCGGCGCAGGCCGCGCGCCCGGCGACGAAGCCCGCCCGCGCGCGCTGGCCGATCGAC
>JAFLDG010000340.1 GCA_017302495.1 Burkholderiales bacterium | reverse complement strand
CGAGCAGCACGGCCGCCGACGCGAGAACCGTCAGGGTGAACTTGTTCATGCAGGGATTCCTGTTGGAAAAAGGGGTATCTGGCATGATAAGCGATTCATTGTGAGGCCCAGGTTAGGGTCAGCGCGGATTTCCGCCCGGCCGCGCCTGCGCTGCGCACCGCGGCCGGGCGCGCAGTCAACCGACCGCCGGGCCCCCCGCGGCTGCAGCCGCGTGATGCCGGATCGGCCAGCCGAGTTGCTCGTACTGCCGCCAGCGGCGGCGCGCCGCCTGCAACTCGCCGGCATCGGTGCCGACGATCTCGATCAGGCGCTCGAAGCGGCCGTCGCCCGGCCCGACGTCGCCGCCGAGGTTGACGAGGATCGGCGGCCCGGGCTGCGGAGCCTCGCCTTCCGCCAGCCAGATCGGCGTGCGGCGCAGCGCCGCGGCGTCGGGCGCCGGCCGGCCGATGCGCAGGTGCGGCACGAAGCCCTGGGGCTCGAGCAACCACAGCGCCCGGTCGAGCGCACCCAGCGTGGCCGCCGGCGCGCGCACGACGAGCGTCGCGCCCTGGGTGTACGCCTTGCGCAGCAGCCGGCAGGCGAAGGGCACCGGTTCGGCGACGCCGGTGTGGAAGTCGACCTGGGCCGGCACGGATCGGCGGGCGCTGCGTCTTCAGCCGGCGCGGTCGAGCAGGAACTGCGTCAGCAGCGGCACCGGCCGCCCGGTCGCGCCCTTGTTCGCGCCACCCTTGAAGGCGACGCCGGCGATGTCCAGGTGCGCCCACGGGTACTTCGCGGTGTAGCGCTTCAGGAACATCGCAGCGGTGATCGCGCCGCCGGCGCGCGGGCCGACGTTGGCCATGTCGGCGAAGTTGCTCTTCAGTGCCTCGTCGTACTCCACATCCAGCGGCATGCGCCAGCACGGGTCGAGCGCGGTCTCGCCGGCGGCGAGCAGCGCCGCCGCCACCGTGTCGTCGGCGCAGAACAGGCCGCTGCGGTGGTGGCCGAGCGCGACCACGCAGGCGCCGGTCAGCGTCGCGATGTCGATCACCAGCGCCGGCTCGAAGCGCTCGGCGTAGGTCAGCGCGTCGCACAGGATCAGCCGGCCCTCGGCATCGGTGTTCAGGATCTCCACCGTCTGTCCCGACAGGCTGGTGACGACGTCGCCGGGCTTCACCGCGGCGCCGCCGGGCATGTTCTCGCAGGTCGGGATCAGGCCGATGACGTTGATCGCCGGCTTGGCCGCGGCGACCGCGCGCAGCGTGCCGAGCACGCTCGCGGCGCCGCCCATGTCGGTCTTCATCTCGTCCATGTCGGGCGCCGGCTTCAGCGACACGCCGCCGGTGTCGAAGGTGATGCCCTTGCCGACCAGCACCACCGGCGGCTGCGACTTGCGTGCCCCGCGGTACTCCAGCACGATGAACTTCGGCGGCTGATGCGAGGCCTGCGTCACCGCGAGGAAGCAGCCCATGCCGAGCTTCTCGATCTCCTTGCGGCCGAGCACCTCGACCTGCAGGCCGTGCGAGCGGGCAAGCCGCCGCGCTTCGGCCGCCAGGTCGGACGGCGTGCAGTGGTTGCCCGGCCGGTTCACCAGTTCGCGCGCGAGCCCGACGCCGGCCGCCAGCGCTTCGCCGCGCGCCAGGCCGGCCCGCAAGGCCTCGACCTCGGCGGCGTCGCCGGCGAGCGCGACGCGTTTCAGCTTCGGCGCCGACTTCGCGGACGGCTTGGTGTGGCGGTAGACATAGACCGCCTCGGCCACCGCCGCGACCAGCGCCTGCGCGTGCCCGACCCCGAGAGCGCCCTTCAGCAGCGAGCCGACCAGCAGCTCGCCGGTGCCGCCGCCCTTGATCGCGGCCAGCCCGGCCGCGACCGCGGCCCGGAACGCTTTCGGCGTGGCCGAGGCCGCCGCGGCGAAGACCACGCGGGCCGCCTTCACGCCGGCCGGCCGGTGCAGGTACAGCGTGCGCCCCGCCTCGAGCGCGAGGTCGCCGTCGTCGAGCGCCTGCTTCCATATCGCGCCGAGTTCCTTGCCCAGGACCTCGCCATCGGCATGTTCGTCGACGACGATCAGCAGCGCGTCACAAGCGGTCTCGCGCCACTGCTTCGGCCCGGCCCGCACGACCTCGAAGTCCATAATCGGTTCCAGCGATAAGAAGCGATCATGTTATTCGATGCCACGCTGCGGCGAGACTTGGCGCGCGGATTCGGCGCGACCCTGGTCGTGCTGCTGACGATCGTGCTGACGATGCTGCTCGTGCGCACGCTGTCGCTGGCGGCGAGCGACCTGATCGAGCCGCGGGACGTGGTGCTGGTGCTCGGCTACACGACGCTCGGCTACTCGCCGATCATCATCGCCGTGTCGATGTTCGCGGCGATCGTGGTCACGCTCGGCCGCATGTACCGCGACAGCGAGATGGTGGTCTGGTTCGCGAGCGGGCTGCCGCTGGCGCGCTTCGTCCGACCGGTGCTGCGCACCTTCTGGCCGGTGCTGCTGGTGGTCGCGGCGCTGCTGGCCTTCGGCTGGCCCTGGGTCAACCGGCAGGGCACCGAGCTGCGCGACCGCTACACCCAGCGCTCCGACCTGTCGCGCATCACGCCTGGCGTGTTCCAGACCACGCCGGACGGCCGCCGCGTGTTCTTCGTCGAGCGCGACCCGGGCGACGAGCTCGCCGCGCGCAACGTCTTCGTGCTGTCGCGCAAGGACGAGACCGAGACCGTGCTCTCGGCTTTCGCCGGCCGGATCGAGTCGCGCGACGGGCAGCGGGTGCTGCGGCTCGAGCGCGGCCAGCGCAGCGACCACGACGCGCGCACCGGCCAGGCCACGCTCGCCCGCTTCGACGACTACGAGGTCCTGGTCCAGCCGGGCCGGATCCGGCGTGCGCAAGCGCCGCCGCCGCGCACGGTGCCCACCGCCGAGCTGCTGCGCGACCCGGCGCCGGCGGCGCAGGGCGAGCTGGTCTGGCGCATCGGCCTGTTCGCGACCACGGTCAACCTCGCGCTGCTCGGCATCGGCCTCGCCCACGTGAACCTGCGCCGGCCGAACAACTGGAACCTGGTGTTCGCGCTGCTCGCCGGCATCGTCTACTTCAATCTCGTCAACCTGACGCAGACCTGGGTCGCCGGCAGCCGGGTCGGCTTCTGGCCGGCGCTGGCGGGGCTGCACCTGAGCGCGTTCGGGCTGGCATTGCTGCTGATGTGGTGGCGCGACCACGCCGCGGTGTTCGCGCCCTGGCGGCGCGCGGCCGCCGGAGCCGGCGCATGAGGACCGTGCGTCGGATGTTCTATCGCGAGATCGGCGCCTCGGTCGCCTTCGTCGCGGTCGCCTTCCTGTCGCTGTCGTACTTCATCGACTTCGTCGACGAGCTGCAGCGCGTCGGCCGCCGCGGCTACACCGCGTGGCAGGCGGCGATCACGGCGCTGACCGAGCTGCCCGGCAACCTGTACGAGCTGATGCCCTTCGCGGTGCTGATCGGCACGATCTACGCGCTCGCGCGCATGGCGCAGGCGAGCGAGTTCACGATCCTGCGCACCGGCGGCCTGAGCCCGGGGCGCGCGCTCGGCCTGCTCGCCGGCGCGGGGCTGTTCTTCAGCGCGCTGAACTTCGCGCTCGGCGACGTCGTCGTGCCGGCCACCGAGCGCGCGTCGGAGCTGCTGAAGACGCGCCTGCGCGGCGGCCGCGACCTCGGCCCGATCGGCGCCTGGCTGCGCGAGAACCGCGACGCCGAAGCCGGCGGCCGCAGTTTCATGGTCAACGTCGGCGGCATCGACGGCAGCGGCGCGTTGCGCTCGGTGCACATCTACGAGTTCGACGCGCGCGGCAACCAGGTCGGCCGCATCGACGCCGCGCGCGGCCGGGTCGACGCCGGGCGCGTCTGGACGCTCGACGACGCCACGGTCACGCGCTGGCCGGCCGGGCACGAAGGCGGGCCCGACCGCGTCGAACGCACGACCCATGCCGAGCTGCGCTGGCCGAGCACGCTGTCGGCGGGCGTGGTCTCGGCCGCGGTGCTGCCGCTGAAGATCATGTCGACCGTCGAGCTGTGGCGCTACGCCCGCCACCTCGCGGCGCACGAACAGGCCGCGGCGCGCTACCAGCTGCAGTTCTGGAAGAAGGCGCTGTACCCGATGGCCTGCCTGGTCATGGTCGCGCTCGCGCTGCCCTTCGCCTACCTGCACGCGCGCGGCGGCGGCGTCAGCCTGAAGGTCTTCGGCGGCATCATGCTCGGCATCTCGTTCGTGCTGCTGAACAACCTGTCCGGGCACGTCGGCCTGCTCGAAGGGTGGCCGCCCTGGCTCGCGGCCGCGGCGCCGGGCACGCTGTTCCTGCTGCTGTCGATGACCGCCTTCGCCTGGCTGGTGCGTTACCGATGACCCCGACGATTGAGAGCCTGTGAAGGTATGAATCGCACCCGCGTGGGGCCCCAGAAAGGGCCCAATCTAGGCGCGAAGCACAGCCGGGGCGGGGTCCCGGCGAAGCTTCGCAACGACGAGTGGGCCCTTTCCGGGGCCCCACCCGAAGGGCCGGGGTACCCGAGGGCGCCGGCGGGCGTTGCGCTGCTTGCCCAGCCGCCCAGGCTGGGCTGCGCAGCGCG
>JAFLDG010000034.1 GCA_017302495.1 Burkholderiales bacterium | reverse complement strand
CGGGCGGCCGTGCGCCGCGCCGCGCCGGCGCCATGGGCCTGGGCGGGGACGGGCGCGGCGGACGAGGATCGGCGCAGGGAGGGCATTCGCTTCATCGGGCACCCGCACTGCAACCGCCCGGGCCGGCGGCGTCAACTGCCCGGATGGAGTACCTCCACCGGGCGTCCCCGCAGCAGCCGATTCGAGGGTTTCCGTTGCTCGCCAAATCCGCCGCCGCGGCGCCAGAATCCGTCCGAACCCGGCGGCGTCCGGCCGGGTCGGAGCGAAGCCATGAAGACAACATCGATCCTCGTTCTCGCGCCGGCGCTGCTGTTTGCCGCCGCGGCGCAGGCCCAGGAGAACCTGCTCGCGCGCAATCTGGCGGCCACCTGCGCCAACTGCCATGGCACCAACGGCCAGGCGCGCGGCGGCGACATGAAGCCACTGGCCGGCGTCCCGGCCGACAAGATCCTCGCGATGCTGGCCGACTTCAAGAGCGGTGCGCAGCCGTCGACGATCATGGGCCAGATCGCCAAGGGCTACACCGACGACCAGGTCAAGCTGATCGCCGCGTTCTTCGCGGCGCAGCCGGCGAAGAAGTGAGGAGGCGGCCATGAACCATCGCAACGACTTCAGCCGCCGGCAGCTGCTCGGCGCCGGTGCCGCGCTCGCCGCGACCTCGCTCGCCGGCTGCGCCGGCATGTCCGCGGGCGGGCCGTCGATCGGCCGGGTCGTGGTCGTCGGCGGCGGCTACGGCGGCGCCACCGCGGCGCGCTATCTCAAGCTGTGGGGCGGCAACGTCGACGTCACGCTGATCGAGCGCCAGAGCGAGTTCGTCTCTTGCCCGATCAGCAACCTGGTGCTCGGCGGCTACAAGACGATGGCCGACATCACTCGGGGTTACGGCGGCCTGAAGGCGGCCGGCGTCAACGTGGTGCAGGGCGAGGCCACGGCGGTCGACCCGGCTGCGCGCACGGTCAAGCTGGCCGACGGCCGCTCGTTCGGCTACGACCGGCTGATCCTGTCGCCGGGCATCGACTTCATGACCGAGCAGGTCGGCGGGCTGCAGGCGGCGCTGGACGGCGGCCGCGTCTACCACGCGTGGAAGGCGGGCCCGCAGACGGTGGCGCTGCGGCGCGCGATCGAGGGCATGCGCGACGGCGGCGTGTTCGCGCTGTTTATCCCGAAGGCGCCGTACCGCTGCCCGCCCGGGCCGTACGAGCGCGCCTGCGTCGTCGCCAGCTACCTGAAGACGGCCAAGCCGAAGTCGAAGCTGCTGATCTACGACGCGAACCCCGAGATCACCTCGAAGAAGGGCTTGTTCGAGAAAGCCTTCAGCGAGCTGTACGCCGGCATCATCGAATACAAGCCGAACGCCGAGCTGAAGGAGATCGCCGGCGGTGTCGCGAAGACCGAGTTCGACGACGTCAAGGCCGACGTGATCAACGCGATCCCGCCGCAGCGCGCCGGCGACCTGGCGCGTTCCGCCGGGCTGCTGAACATGAACGCGCGCTGGGCCGGCGTGAACTGGCTGACGCTGGAATCGACGGCGGTGCCGGGCATCCACGTGCTCGGCGACGCCACCTTCTCGGCCCCGGCGATGCCGAAGTCCGGCCACATGGCGAACCAGCACGCGAAGGTTGCCGCGGCGGCGATCATCCAGTTGCTGAAGGGCGAGCCGGTGAGCCCGACGCCGGTGGTGATGAACACCTGCTACAGCTTCGTCGGCCCGCGCGAGGCGATGCACGTGGCCTCGGTGCACCAGTACGACGCGGCGGAGAAGACCTTCAAGACGGTGCCCGGCTCGGGCGGCGTGTCGCCGGCGCGCAACCAGATCGAGGCCCGCTACGCCCTCGGCTGGGCCGACAACGTCTGGGCGGATACGCTGGCCTTGCCCTGACAACGACCCCGAGAGGGGTCGTTGCGGCGCAGGCTCACGTCGCGCAGCGACGTGAAGGCGCCGCAGGCGCCGTGCCGAAGCCACAACGCATTCGGTCGTTGCGGCGCAGGCTCACGTCGCGCAGCGACGTGAAGGCGCCGCAGGCGCCGTGCCGAAGCCACAACGCATTCGGTCGTTGCGGCGCAGGCTCACGTCGCGCGGCGACGTGAAGGCGCCGCAGGCGCCGTGCCGGAGCCACCCGCCTTCGACAATTGGCGGACGCAAGTCGTTGATTTGCAGTGATCGGCCTTGCGATCCACAGACTACAGGCCGAGCGGCGCGAACCTCGGCAACGCGAAACTAGGGTCTTAATCCCCTCGTGATCGGGGCTGGATTCTGAACTCCCGGCCGCCATCCCCACGACCATGGGGGAGATGTCTTAATCCCCTCGTGATCGGGGCTGGAGCCCTCAGCTTCTGGGACGTGTTGCCGCAGATTGCTGGCGACGCCCTGCAGGTCGAGGTGATGACGCCGCACCAGAGCCACTACTACCAGGGCAAGGCCGAGCCGCGCAGTGGCGGCAGCTCCAGCCCCCACGACAGCGGACAGCCCAACCCGATTCACTTCCTGACCGTGCCGCCGGGCTCGCGCTTCACCTTTCACGTGCAGTGCGATCTGCCGTTCCTGGCCCGCCTGGCGCCCGCGCTGGCCGAAGGCGGCCAATGGCAGGCGCTGTTGCAGGCCGCGTTTGCCCACGCCTTTGCCTGGCTGGGCTTCGGTGCGAAGACGGCCGTAGGTTATGGCGCGATGAGGGAAGACGAGGCCGCTGCCGAGCGGCGCGAGCAGGCCCGAGCCGACCGGGAGCGTGAAGCAGCGGCCGCCGCCGAGGAGGAGCGCAAGAAGGGCCTGTCCGCGGAAGACCGTGCGTGGGAAGAAGCCCAACCGGTGATCGCGGCGTTTCGAGCCGAGTTCGAGAAGGCGCGCAAGCACGCTTTCAACCCCGGTGGCCCTTTCAACCAGGCACGCCAGGCCTTTGTCAAGACCGCCCTGGCCTGGACCGAGCTGCGCAGCCGTGCCGCCGCGGCCGAGACGCTGGCCGCCACCGCCACGAAGGAGTGGGGCCGACCCTCGAACAAGGAGCGCTGGGCGGAGCTGCAGGCAGTCATCGCCACGCTCAAGGGCCCGCCATGACCAGCATCGCCCAAGCCTGCCTCGGCGACACGATGCGCATCGCACGCCCTGCTGCATCCCAGTCCAGCACGCGCTGGTCGCCGGTGACGAACAGGTCGGCACCGGCGGCGCGAGCCGCTGCCACCAGCCGCGCATCGGCATCGTCGGCCGGCTCGGCCACGTTCGGTACGCACGCCGCGCAGGCCCACAGCGCGTCGAAGCGCTCCAAGGCCGTCCTATGGCGCGCAAACTTGCGGCGCAGCACCCCGTGCGCTTCGGCGCGCACCAGCGCGCTGGTCAGCAAGCGGTGCCCCGCCAGGTCCAGCGCCAGCAGCAACTCGGCGCACAGGCCGGGGAACACCGCCGCCGACAGCCACACGTTGGTGTCGAAGAAGACCTTCTGCCCGGCCTTCACGACACGTCGCGCAGGATGTCGTCTTCGGTCAGCCAGCCCGCGGCGCGCGCCTGCGGCCCCAGGTCTTCGTGCAGCAGGCGCAGCGTCTCTCGCAGCGCCTGCTGGCGCAGCGCGTCGCGCACCAGGTCGCTGCGGCTCTTGCCGGTGCTGCTCACCAGGCGGTCCAGAGCGGCAGCCTCTTCGTCGTTCAGGCGCACGGTCAGCACGGCGGACATGGCATCTCCGGCAAGCCAATGACGGGCGTATTACAGCGTCATACGCATGCTGAGTCAAACGCTTGCCGTTGCCCGGAAGCCTGGGGCCGAAGCGATCGGCCCGGCCTTGCCGCAGCTGCCGGCGCTGCGGCTGGCCCGCTACCGTTTCACCGCCGTCTTCGAGCGTGATCTCGAGTTGCCGGCCTTCGCCGGATCGCTGCTGCGCAGCGTGTTCGGGCTGGCGCTGCGCCGGGGCGCCTGCATGACGGGCGCGCCGCGGTGCGAGCCGTGCCCGCTGTACCGCACTTGCGCCTACCCGGCGATCTTCGCGTGCCCACCGCGCCCGACGCAGTTCGACCAGCAATTCAGCCAGGTGCCCAACCCCTATGTCATGGAACCGCCGCCGCTGGGAACGTGTCGCCTGCCCGCCGGGCAGGCGCTCGCCTGGCATCAGGTGCTGATCGGCACCGACACCCTGCGGCAGCTGCCGCTGCTCGCCCATGCGTGGGAACGCGCGCTGCGCAGCGGCTGGGGCGAGCAGCGTGTGCGGGGGCGGCTCGCGCAGCTCGAGCTCGTCGACGACGCCGGCCGGGGCGAACCGGTGCTCGATGCCGGCACGCGCCGGCTGCGACCGCATGAACCTGCGCTGGCTTGGCCCGTGAAGATCGCTTCGGCGAGCTTCGACGCCGCCCACCTCGACTTCGAGACCCCGATGCGCCTGCAGCACGAGGGGCGGCCGTTGCGCCCCGCCGAGCTGAGCCCGCGCAAGCTGGTGGCCGACCTGCTGCGCCGCTGCAACCTGATGCTGGACCTGCACCTGGGCATCCGCCCGGTGCCGTTCGATGCCCCGGCGCTGGTCGCGCACGCCGCCGCTCTGGACGACGACCGCAGCGCGCTGCGCTGGCGCGAGGACACGCGCTGGTCGGCGCGCCAGCGGCAGGAAGTTCCGCTGGGCGGTGTGCTCGGCCGCTGGACGCTGCGCGGCGACCTGCAGCCGCTGCTGCCGTGGCTGTGGCTCGGCCAGTGGCTGCACGTGGGCAAGAACGCCACGCATGGGCTGGGGGGCTATCGCCTGGTGCTGGAGGGGCCTGGGCGATGACGGTGTTCTTCGTCTCGCGTCATCCGGGTGCCGTCGAATGGGCACGTCGGCAGGGCCTGCAGGTCGATCGGTGGGTCGGGCACCTGCATGCCTGCGAGGTGCAGGCCGGCGACACCGTGGCCGGCACGCTGCGTGCGCGCGCGGCGCGCGCTACCTGCACCTGAGCGTGGACCTGCCTCCCGACTGGCGCGGGCGCGAACTCGGCTGCGACGAGCTGGTGCAGGCCGGCGCGCGGCTGGAGGCTTTCGTCGTGAGGGCCCAAACGCCGTCGGCTGCCGAGTGCGCGTGTCGACCATGAACGACGCGACGCATCGTTTAGACACCCACCTGTGCCTGGTCTCCGAGCAGGCCGTGCCGAACCTGCTGCCGCTGTTCGACGAGCGTTGGCGGCCTCGCCGCGTCGTGCTGGCGGTCAGCAAGGCGATGACGAGGCAGGCAGAGTGTCTGGAGACGGTCGTCCGTCGGCGCTGCCCGGGCATCTCGATCGAACGCCTCGAACTCGGCGATGCCTACGACTACGACAAGCTCAGCAACGACTTCCTGGACTTCCTGAGTGGGCAGGCAGGCATCGACGTCGCCCTGAACGTCACCGGTGGCACGAAGATGATGGCCGTTGCCGCGCAGGAGGCCTTCCGCTCCGACGGGCGGCCGGTGTTCTACGTCAACGTCGCCACCGACGAGGTCGTCCGCATCGGGCAGACCGGTCACAGCGAGCCGCTTCAGGCCGAGATGAAGGTCCAGGACCTGCTCGATTCGCATGGCTACGCGGTCGAGTCGCCGCAGCGCCCACAGGTCACGGCCGGCGACCGTGACCTTTGCGCGCGGTTGATCGATCACGTCAAGGCCGACGGCATCGGCCTGGGCCTGCTGAACCGGCTGGCCGCCAGTGACGAGGCGCGCCAGCGCTTGCAGGTGCTCTTGAGCGACCAGGACCGTGATTCGCAGTCCCTGGGGCGGGTGATCGACCTTTTCTGCGATGCCGGGCACCTGAGGCGCGACAGGCAACGGCTGGTCTTTCCGGATGACGCGTCGCGGCAGTTCGCCAACGGCGGCTGGCTGGAGTTGCACGTCTACCAGGTGCTGAACGACCTGCGCGGCGAGAAGGCGGGCATCACCGACGTGGCGATGGGTGTCGGGATCAGGCATCCCGACGGGCGCACGCGCAACGAATTGGACGTAGCCTGCCTGCTGCGCAACACGCTGCACATCGTCGAGTGCAAGACAGCCAACCTGGGGCAAGCCGGAGCGAGCGGCGACGACAAGGCCACCGAGGCGATCTACAAGGTGGAGGCGCTCAGCAAGATCGGCGGGCTGCGCACCAAGGCGATGATCGTCGACTTCCGTGGTGCGTTGTCGTCGAGCAAGGCAAACCGGGATCGAGCCAAGGGCGCCGGCATCGCCATCGCTGCCGCAGATCAGCTGCGCGACCTGAAGGGCCTGATCGGTCGTGTCTGGCTCGCTGGCCGGGCGGGCTGAGCAACCCCGAGAGGAATCGCCGGTCGCTGGTCTTGCGCCGCTTGCATAACGGCCGGGGTTAGCGGCCGCCGCGCCGAACCTCAATCGGCGACGCGGATCGCATCCGCGGGCAGCGCCAGACGATAGCGCATCGGCCTGCGACCCTCGCCGACGATCGTGTACGGGACGGCCGCGGCGCCAAGCGCACGCTGCAGCGCGCGCTTGAGCTTGGACTTGCGCTCCTCGAAGTCGGCCTTGGCCATGCCGGCGGCATAGCGCCGCACGGTGGCGGCATCGTCGTCGAGGAAGCCGCGGATGCGCCGGTACTCTGCCAGGTACGCCTGCGCGTGCTCGGCCGAGGGTGCGCCTTCGTTCGGGCAGGGCACGCCCGGCAGACCGCGCTGCGCCCGGCGCGCGAACCAGGCGAGGAAGGCAAGGTCGGCCGGTGGCAGCTCGAAGGCGCGCCCCGCGGCGTCGGCGCGCTGGTGGCGCAGGTCGAGCACGAGCCGCGGCGGCCCGAGCTGCCCCTGCGCCGCGGCCACCGCCTGTGCGAAGCTCGCGCGGCCCTCGCGCAACTCGGCCGGCAGGCCGTGTCGCAGGCGCACAAAGGGGATGTCGGCCAGGCTGACCTCGGCCTTCGCGCAGTTTGCGATCTTGCCGTCGCGCGTCTGGATGATGCGCTCGTAGGGCGTCGGGTAGAAGAACTCCCAGCTCGATTCGAACGGTTCGCTGACGAGCACATGGCTCAGCCGGTCCTGCGGGCGACCCCACAGGCTGAGCGCATAGCCGGCGAAGAAGCCGAGCGTCTTGCGCCCGCCGGCCAGGCTGACATGAAGGGCCGTGTCCGGGTCGGCAGTGAGCCGGCGGATGAAGTCGGCGATCTGGTCGGCGGCGGCGGCGTTGTCGCTCGCGCTGCGGATGTCGGCGAGCGGCTGGCCGTCGGCCGACCGCAGCACGTGGATGTGCGACTCGTCGAACGCGATCGGCGGCAGACCAAAGTCGGCGCACAGCCGCGCAAACCAGCCGGGCTCCTCTGACAGCAGCGCCAGGCGGGCGCGCTCGGCGCCTTCAGCCGTTGTCAATACGTGAACTTGGTGCGGCAACGTATCCGCGTCGGCACGATGCAGCGCATAAAGCGTCTCGGTCACGACCTGCGGCGTCAGGCCGGTGACTGCAAGCAGGATGCGGCGGCCGTTCGAGGCGCGGATGCGGTCATCAGGGTCTGGCATGCCCCAATTCTGGTGCGCCGAGATTGGGTCAGGTCCGGCGACAAGCTTGCCGCCACGGACACTGACCCGCAGCTGCAACCGTCGGTATCGGGGCTGAGGCGTTGACGAGGCGGTTTCCCACGGGCGGCGGCCGACCCAGGGTGGCTGATGCCAACGGCGTGGGATTGTCCTCAGCCGTTGAAGGCGCCGGATCAATCAGAGTTGCGCTTGGTCGGCTGCCACCTTGTTGCGCGCCGGCAGAGGTCAGCCCGCTCGCCGCAGCAGCGGCGTGTCGTGTTCGATCAGCAGCGCCTCGCCGCGCTCGAGCAGGAAGTAGCGGAACGCCTCCGCCGCCGGCGACAGCACGCGCGACTGCAGGTGCACCACGTGCCAGTGGCGCATCACCGGCGTGCCCTCGACCTCGACCAGGTGCAGCAGGCCGGTTCGCAGCTCGAGGCCCAGCGTGTGCAGCGACAGGAAGCTCACGCCCATGCCGGCCATCACCGCCTGCTTGATCGTCTCGTTGCTGCCCATCTCCATCGTGATGCGCGGCTCGAAGCGGTGTTCGGCGAAGAAGTTCTCCATCGCGTTGCGCGTGCCGGAGCCCTGCTCGCGCACGATGAACGGGTAGGGCGCCAGCGCCGCCACCGGCGGGTGGCCGATGAGCAGCAGCTCGTGCCCGGGCGGGCAGACGAAGACCAGCGGGTGCGCGGCGAACGGTTCGGCGCGTGCAGCCAGCTCGCGCGGCGGCCGGCCCATCACCGACAGCTCGACCTCGCCGCTGTCCATGCGCGCGAGCAGCGCCTCGCGGTTCGCGGCGACCACCAGTCGCACGTCGATGCCCGGGTGCTCGTCGTGGAACAGCGCGAGCAGCCGCGGCACGAAGTACTTCGCGGTGCTGACCATGCCCACCGTCAGCGTGCCGTGCTCGAGCCGCTTGAAGCGGCCCATCGCGTTCTCGGCGTCGCGCAGCGCGGCCAGCAGGCGCTTGGCGTGGACGACGAAGTACTCGCCGGCCGTGGACAGCGTCAGCGTGCGGCCGCTGCGGTCGAACAGCTTGAGCCCGACCTGCGCCTCGACCTCCTTGATCTGCATCGAAACCGCCGGCGGCGTCAGGTGCAGCGCCTCGGCGGCGCGGGTGACGCTGCCGGTCTGCGCCACTTCCAGGAAGACCCGCAGCTGGCGGAAGCTGACGTTCATCGTTAAGGAAATGCTGAACCAAAAGCCAAGGAAGTCTGACTGGCCTTTATAGCAGCGGCTTGGAATGATCGGTGCACTGTTGACGGACCCCCTTCGGAGACTCTCGATGAACACCTTGGTCGATGCCGGGCTGAAGGCCGATGCCACCCAGATCACCGACGCGAAGAAGCGCTACAGCGCCGGCGTCCTCAAGTACCGCCAGATGGGCTACTGGCAGCCCGACTACCAGCCGCGCGAAACCGACACGATCTGCCTGTTTCGCATCACACCGCAGGAGGGCGTGGACCCGGTCGAGGCCGGCGCCGCAGTGGCCGGCGAGAGCAGCACCGCGACCTGGACCGTGGTCTGGACCGACCGCCTGACCGCCTGCGAGAACTACCGCGCCAAGTGCTACAAGGTCGAGCCGGTGCCGGGCCGGCCGGGCGAGTACTTCGCCTGGGTGGCGTACGACATCATCCTGTTCGAGGAAGGGTCGATCGCCAACATCACGGCGTCGATCATCGGCAACGTCTTCAGCTTCAAGCCGTTGAAGGCGGCGCGGCTCGAGGACATGCGCATCCCGGTGGCCCTCGTCAAGACCTTCAAGGGCCCGCCCACCGGCCTGATCGTCGAGCGCGAGCGGCTCGACAAGTTCGGCCGGCCGCTGCTCGGCGCGACCACCAAACCCAAGCTGGGGCTTTCCGGCCGCAACTACGGCCGCGTGATCTACGAGGGGCTGAAGGGCGGGCTCGACTTCATGAAGGACGACGAGAACATCAACTCGCAGCCCTTCATGCACTGGCGCGACCGCTTCCTGTACGTGATGGACGGCGTGAACAAGGCCAGCGCCGCCACCGGCGAGGTCAAGGGCTCGTACCTGAACGTCACCGCGGGCACGATGGAGGCGATCTACGAGCGCGCCGAGCTGGCGAAGGAGCTGGGCAGCGTCGTGATCATGGTCGATCTGATCGTCGGCTGGCCTTGCATCCAGTCGCTCGGCGAATGGTGCCGGCGCAACGACATGATCCTGCACATGCACCGCGCCGGCCACGGCACCTACACCCGGCAGAAGAACCACGGCGTCAGCTTCCGCGTGATCGCGAAGTGGCTGCGCCTGGCCGGTGTCGACCACCTGCATGCCGGCACCGCGGTCGGCAAGCTCGAGGGTGACCCGCTCACCGTGCAGGGCTACTACAACGTCTGCCGCGACGCGGTGACGAAGCAGGACCTGCCGCGGGGTCTGTTCTTCGAGCAGGACTGGTGCGACATGAAGAAGGTCATGCCGGTCGCCTCCGGCGGCATCCACGCCGGCCAGATGCACCAGCTGATCGACCTGTTCGGCGACGACGTGATCCTGCAGTTCGGCGGCGGCACGATCGGCCACCCGGCCGGCATCCAGGCCGGCGCCGTGGCGAACCGGGTCGCGCTCGAGGCGATGGTCAAGGCGCGCAACGAGGGCCTCGACATCAAGAACGAAGGCCCGGAGATCCTGCAGGCCGCGGCGAAGTTCTGCACGCCGCTGAAGCAGGCGCTCGACACCTGGAAGGACGTGAGCTTCAACTACACCTCCACCGACACCAGCGACTTCGCGGTGACCCCGGCGGTGGCCGCCTGAAGCCGAGAGGAGACCGACGATGATGACCAACCCCACCGGCCGCGTGACCCAGGGCCAGTTCAGCTTCCTGCCCGACCTGACCGACGCCGAGATCCGGGCGCAGATCGACTACGGCCTCGCCAAGGGCTACGCCTGGAGCGTCGAGTACACCGACGACCCGCACCCGCGCAACACCTACTGGGAGATGTACGGCATGCCGATGTTCGACCTGCAGGATTCCGCCGGCGTCATGGCCGAACTGCAGGAATGCCGGAAGACCTTCCCGAACCACTACATCCGGCTGATGGCCTTCGACTCCACGCGCGGCGTCGAGTCGATCGCGATGAGCTTCATCGTCAACCGGCCGAAGGACGAGCCCGGCTTCGGCCTGGTGCGGCAGGAGGTCGCCGGCCGCACGCTGCGCTACACGGTGCACAGCTACGCGACCGACAAGCCCGAAGCGCGGCGCTACTGAAGCCGACCGGCGAAGGACGAACCGAGGCCCTGTGATGACCTATCGCATCGCTCCGTCGATCCTCTCGGCCGACTTCGCGCGCCTGGGCGAGGAAGTGCGCGCGGTCATCGAGGCCGGCGCCGACTGGATCCACTTCGACGTGATGGACAACCATTACGTGCCGAACCTGAGCATCGGCCCGGCCGTCGCGCAGGCGATCAAACCGCACTGCGTGCGCCCCGACGGCACCGCGGTGCCGCTGGACGTGCACCTGATGGTGCGACCGGTCGACGCGCTGGCCACCGCCTTCGCGAAGGCCGGCGCCGACATCGTCACCTTCCATCCGGACGCGAGCACGCATGTCGACCGCACGCTGCAGCTGATCCGCGCCGAGGGCTGCCGCGCCGGGCTGGTGTTCAATCCGGCCGCGCCGCTGGACGTGCTCGAATGGGTCATCGACAAGGTCGACGTCGTGCTGCTGATGAGCGTGAACCCGGGCTTCGGCGGCCAGAGCTTCATCGACAGCACTCTGGCCAAGTGCGAGCGCGCGCGCCGGCTGATCGACGCCAGCGGGCGCGACATCCGGCTCGAGGTGGACGGCGGCATCAAGGTCGACAACATCCGCCGCGTCGCCGATGCCGGCGCCGACACCTTCGTCGCCGGCAGCGCGATCTTCGGCCAGCCGAGCTACCGGGCGGTGATCGACGCGATGCGCGCCGAGCTGGCCGGCGCGCGCAGGGGCGGGTAGTGAGCCGGCCGCTGTACGCGATCCCGGGCAGCGCACCGGCGGCAGGCGATGCCGCCGCGGCGGTCGCATCGACGGCAGCCGCCGCCGCATCGGGCCTGGCCGAGCCACCGCGCACCGTGGCCGAGGTGCTGGCCGACTCGCAGGTCGAGGCGGTGCTCGACGAACTCGATCGCGACCTGGTCGGGCTGGCGCCGGTCAAGCAGCGCATCCGCGACATCGCCGCGCTGCTCGTGGTCGACCGGCTGCGGCTGGCGCACGGCCTGCAGGCGCAGAGTCCCAGCCTGCACATGTGCTTCACCGGCAACCCCGGCACGGGGAAGACCACCGTGGCGCTGCGCATGGCGCAGATCCTGCATCGCCTCGGCTACGTGCGCAAAGGCCACCTGGTCGCGGTGACGCGCGACGACCTGGTCGGCCAGTACATCGGCCACACCGCGCCGAAGACCAAGGAAGTGCTGAAGAAGGCGATGGGCGGCGTGCTCTTCATCGACGAGGCCTACTACCTGTACCGCCCGGAGAACGAGCGCGATTACGGCCAGGAGGCGATCGAGATCCTGCTGCAGGTGATGGAGAACCAGCGCGACGACCTGGTCGTGATCCTCGCCGGCTACAAGGACCGGATGGACACCTTCTTCCAGTCCAACCCCGGCATGAGCAGCCGCATCGCGCACCACCTCGACTTCCCGGACTACGCGCTGGGCGAGCTGGAGGCCATCGCGCAGCGCATGCTCGGCGCGATGAACTACCGCTTCGGGCCCGGCGCGCGCGAGGCCTTCGCCGAGTACCTGCAGCGGCGCATCGCGCAGCCGCACTTCGCCAACGCGCGCAGCGTGCGCAACGCGCTCGACCGGATGCGCCTGCGCCAGGCCAGCCGGCTGTTCGCCGACCGCGAGCGTCCCCTCTCGCGCGACGACCTGAGCACGATCGAGGTGCCGGACGTGCGCGCCAGCCGCGTCTTTGCCGCCCCGACCGCCTGACCCTTCACGGAGAACCCCGATGCCCCTGACCGGACGCTGGACGCTGACGCGCTACCTGATCGAGGAGCGTCGCCGCTATCCGGACGCGAGCGGCGAGCTGAACGCGCTGATCCTCGACGTCTCGCTCGCCTGCAAGGCGATCACGCGCATCGTCGCGATGGGCCAGCTCGGCGCCGGCGCGAACGGCGCTGCCGGCGGCGCGGTCAACGTGCAGGGCGAGGTGCAGAAGCCGCTCGACGTGCTCAGCAACGACATCTTCCTGCGCATGAACGAATGGAACGGCCACCTCGCCGGCATGGCCAGCGAGGAGATGGACGACCCGCGCCAGATCCCCGAGGCCTACGCCCGCGGCAAGTACCTGCTGGTATTCGATCCGCTCGACGGCTCGGCCAACATCGACGTCAACGTGTCGGTGGGCAGCATCTTCAGCGTGCTGCGCGCGCCGGCCGACGTGATCGCCGGCGGCCGCGACGTGACCGAGGCCGACTTCCTGCAGCCCGGTGCAACGCAGGTGGCCGCCGGCTACGCGCTGTACGGGCCGGCGACGATGCTGGTGCTCAGCGTCGGCAACGGCGTCGCCGGCTTCACGCTCGACCCGAACCTGGGCGAATTCGTGCTCACCCATCCCGGCATCCGCGTGCCCGAGGACACGCAGGAGTTCGCGATCAACACCAGCAACTCGCGCTTCTGGGAGCCGCCGGTCAAGCGCTACGTCGACGAGTGCCTGGCCGGCAAGACCGGGCCGCGCGGCAAGGACTTCAACATGCGCTGGATCGCGAGCATGGTCGCCGAGGCGCACCGCATCCTGATGCGCGGCGGCGTCTTCATGTACCCGCGCGACACCAAGGACGCCACCAAGCCCGGCCGGCTGCGCCTGCTGTACGAGGCGAACCCCATCGGCTTCCTGATGGAGCAGGCCGGCGGCCGCGCCAGCACCGGGCGCCAGCCGGTGCTCGGGGTCAAGCCAGCGTCGCTGCACCAGCGCATCGGCCTCGTGTTCGGCAGCGCGAACGAGGTCGAGCGCATCGAGCGCTACCACCACGAGCCGATGGACGACGTCGCCCCACCACCGCTGTTCGCGCCCCGCAGCCTGTTCCGGGATTGAAGGAACGAACATGTCCCTCAAGCATCCGATCATCGCGATCACCGGCTCCAGCGGCGCCGGCACCACCAGCGTCACCCGCACCTTCGACAACATCTTCCGCCGCGAGGGCGTGAAGGCGGCCGTGATCGAAGGCGACAGCTTCCACCGCTACGACCGCAAGGAGATGCGCGAGCGCCAGGCCGCGGCCGAGAAGGCCGGCAACAAGCACTTCAGCCACTTCGGTCCCGAGAACAACCTCTTCACCGAGCTGGAGCAGCTGTTCCGCAGCTACAGCGAGACCGGCACCGGCCGGCGCCGCAAGTACCTGCACGACCCGGCCGAGGCCGCGCCGTACAAGCAGGACCCCGGCACCTTCACGCCCTGGGAGGACCTGCCCGCCGGCACCGACCTGCTGTTCTACGAAGGCCTGCACGGCGCGGTGAAGACGCCGGAGGTCGACGTCGCCCGCTACCCGGACCTGCTGATCGGCGTCGTGCCGGTGATCAACCTCGAGTGGATCCAGAAGCTCTACCGCGACAAGAACGTGCGCGGCTACAGCACCGAAGCGGTGACCGACACGATCCTGCGCCGCATGCCCGACTACGTGCACTACATCGTGCCGCAGTTCGAACACACGCACGTCAATTTCCAGCGCGTGCCGGTGGTCGACACCAGCAACCCCTTCATCGCGCGCGACATCCCGACCGCCGACGAGAGCATCTGCGTGATCCGCTTCGCGAACCCGAAGGGCATCGACTTCCAGTACCTGCTGAACATGGTCCACAACTCGTGGATGAGCCGGGCGAACACGATCGTCGTGCCCGGCGGCAAGATGGAGCTGGCGATGCAGCTGATCTTCACCCCGTTCATCTGGCGCATGATGGAGCGCCGCCAGCGCGCGCTGGGAGCCCTGTGATGGCAAGCACCTCGACCGATCGCGTGCAACGCGGCGAGCCGCGCTGCGAGGCCCCGCTCGCCAACGCGCTGCGTGCGCTGGCGATGGACGCGGTGCAGGCCGCGAACAGCGGCCACCCCGGCGCGCCGATGGGCATGGCCGAGATGGCGGTGGCGCTGTGGACCCGCCACCTGAAACACGACCCGGCCGACCCGCACTGGCCCGACCGCGACCGCTTCGTGCTGTCGAACGGCCACGCGTCGATGCTGCTGTACGCGCTGCTGCACCTGAGCGGCTACGACCTGCCCCTGGACGAGCTGAAGCGCTTCCGCAAGCTGCACAGCCGGACGCCGGGCCACCCCGAGGTCGGCGTCACGCCGGGCGTCGAGACCACCACCGGCCCGCTCGGCCAGGGCTTGGCGAACGCGGTGGGCATGGCGCTGGCCGAGAAGCTGCTGGCCGATGCCTTCAACCGGCCCGGCCACCGCATCGTCGACCATCACACCTACGTCTTCGTCGGCGACGGCTGCCTGATGGAGGGCATCAGCCACGAGGCCTGCTCGTTCGCCGGCACGCTCGGCTTGCGCAAGCTGATCGCGCTGTACGACGACAACGGCATCAGCATCGACGGCGACGTGCGCGGCTGGTTCGGCGACGACACCGCCGCGCGTTTCCGCGCCTACGGCTGGAACGTGCTCGGGCCGGTCGACGGCCACGATGTCGACGCGGTGGCGGCGGCGATCGCCGCGGCGCGCGCCGCCGGCGATGCCGCGGGCCCGAGCCTGATCGTCTGCCGCACGACGATCGGCGCCGGCTCGCCAGGGCGCGCCGGCACGGCCAGGGCGCACGGCGAACCGCTCGGCGCGGACGAGATCGCGGCGACGCGGGCGGCGATCGGCTGGCCCCATCCGCCGTTCGAGATCCCGGCCGCCATCGCCGCCGCATGGGATGCGCGCGGCGCGGGCGAGCGCGCGCACCGCGCCTGGCAGCGGGCCTTCGATGCCTACCGCGCCGAATTCCCCGAGCTGGCGGCCGAGTTCGAACGCCGCCTGCGCGGTGAACTTCCCGCCGGCGCGGAGAACGCGCTCGACGCGATGGTCGGCCGCTTCGCCGCCGCGGCCGAGACCCTGTCCACACGCAAGGCCTCGCAGAAGGTGCTGGCCGAGTTGGCGCCGCTGCTGCCCGAGCTGATCGGTGGCAGCGCCGATCTGACCGGCAGCAACCTGACCGATTTCCCCGGTTGCGGCGCGGTGAGGGCCGGCGAGCCCGGCGGCCGCCACGTCCACTACGGCGTGCGCGAGTTCGGCATGGCGGCGGTGATGAACGGCCTCGCGCTGCACGGCGGCTTCATCCCGTACGGCGGCACCTTCCTGACCTTCAGCGACTACAGCCGCAACGCGCTGCGCATGGCCGCGCTGATGCAGCAGCGCGTGATCCACGTCTTCACCCACGATTCGATCGGCCTCGGCGAGGACGGGCCGACGCACCAGCCGGTCGAGCACGCGGCCAGCCTGCGCCTGATCCCGGGCCTCGACGTCTGGCGGCCGGGCGACGGCGCCGAGACCGCCGCCGCCTGGGGCCAGGCGGTGCGCTCGGCGAAGCGGCCGAGCGCGCTGCTGCTGTCGCGGCAGAACCTGCCGGCGGCCGCGCGCACGCCGGCGCAACTGGCCGACATCGCCCGCGGGGCCTATGTGCTGACGGACCGGGCGCACGCGCGCGCGGTGATCATCGCCAGCGGTTCGGAGGTCGCGCTCGCGCTGCAGGCGCAGGCGCTGCTCGACGCCGAAGGCGTGCCGGTGCGCATGGTGTCGATGCCGAGCAGCACGGTCTTCGACCGCGAGCCGCGGGCCTGGCGCGACGCCGTGCTGCCGCGCGGGTTGCCGCGGATCGGCGTCGAAGCCGGCGTGTCGCGCTTCTGGGCCGGTTATGGTTGCGTCGCGGCGCTCGGCGTCGACCGCTTCGGCGAGTCGGCGCCGGCGGCGGACGTCTTCCGTCAGTTCGGCTTCACGGCGCAGGCGCTGGCTGCGCTGGTGCGCGACGCGGTCGCCGCCGAGCGCAGCTTCGAGGAGACCGTGGCATGAGCCTGGGCCTGGTCAGTTTCGATCTCGACGGCACGCTGCTCGACACCGCCGGCGAGATCGCCGAAGCCGCGAACCGCACGCTCGAATCGATGGGCCTCGAGCGCCGACCGGCGGCCGAGATCCGGTTGCTGATCGGCCAGGGCATGCAGGAGCTGATGCGGCGGCTGCTCGCGCTCGTGCGCGCCGACTCCGGCGGCGGCGAACGCCTGCCCGACGACGCGCTGCACGCGCGTTTCGCCGCGTATTACGCCGAGGTGATCGGCACCGGCAGTGCGCCCTATGCCGGCGCGCACGCGGCGATCGCGGCGCTGCAGGCGCACGGCGTGCGGCTCGCCTGCGTGACGAACAAGGAGCTGCGCTTCGCGCGCCGGCTGCTCGAACACCACCGGCTGCTGCCGGCCTTCGAACTCGTGGTCGGCGGCGACACGCTGCCGCACAAGAAGCCGCATCCGAGCGTGCTGCACCATGTCGCCGATACGCTCGGCGTGGCGCGCGACGCGATGGCGCATGTCGGCGACTCGGCCGCCGACGTTGCCGCGGCGCGCGCCGCCGGCGTGCGCGCCTGGGCCGTGCCCTACGGCTACAACGCCGGGCGGCCGATCACCGAGGCGCGGCCCGATGCGGTGTTCCCGGACCTGCTCGCGGTGGCCGAGGCGGCGATCGCGATCGTGCCGGCGCCGCGCTTTGTGGTCACCTGAGCGGCGCTGCGGACCGATGCTGCAGGTTCTGCTCTGGGATGTCGACGGCACGCTCGCCGAAACCGAGCGCGACGGCCATCGCGTCGCCTTCAACCGGGCCTTCGAGGCCTTCGGTCTGCCCTGGCGCTGGGACGAGGTGCGTTACGGCGAACTGCTGCGCGTGACCGGCGGCCGCGAGCGGCTGCTCGCCGACATGGCTGCCCGCGCCGATGCGCCGGTGCTCGCCGACGAGCGCGAGGCGTTGGCGCGCGAGCTGCACCGGCTGAAGAACGGCTTCTACGCCGAGCTCGTGTACGGCGGTGGCATTCCGTTGCGCGACGGCGTGCGCGAGCTGATCGAAGCGGCGGCCGCGCGCGGCCTGCGCCAAGGCATCGTCACGACGACGAGCCGGGTCAACGTCGATGCGCTGCTCGCGCGCCATCTCGGCGCGGGCTGGGGCGACCGCTTCGCGGTGGTCGTCTGCGGCGAGGACGTCGCCGCGAAGAAGCCGGCGCCCGAGTGCTATCGGCGCGCGCTGGCCGCCTTGCGCCTCGAGCCGCTGGCCGCGCTGGCGATCGAGGACTCGTGCTCGGGCACCACCGCCGCGCGTGGCGCCGACGTGCCGGTCATCGTCACGCGCAGCGCCTACTTCGCCGAGGACATCGTGGACCAGGCCGTCGCGATCGGCCCGGGCCTGCACACGCGCCGGGGCTGGCAGCCGGCGCCCGCGCCGCGCGCCGATGCCGCGGTGACGGTGGACGACCTCGTCGACTGGCACGCGCGCATGGAGTGGGTCGGCGCGCACGGCTGATCGCCGGGGCGCGTGATCGATCGATTACCGCCGCGAGGGCGACGCCGAGGAGGCGGGCCGGCGCGGCGAGGCGGGCTGCGCTTCAGTTCAACCCGCTCAGGTACGCCGCCACCGCCTTGCGTTCGAGCTCGGTGAGCTTGGCCGCGACCGCATGCATCACCGCGTTGTCGTTCGTGCGCTCGCGCTGGCCGAAGGCCTTCAGCTGGTTCTCGACGTACTGCGCGTGCTGGCCGGCCAGCCGCGGCAGCGTCTCGGTGCCGGCGCCGTTCGGGCCGTGGCAGCTCGCGCACGCGGCCACGCCGCTGTACGGGTCGCCGCGCTGGTAGACGAAGCGGCCGACCTGCGCCAGCTCGGTGTCCTCGACCTTGTGCACCTGCGGCTTGCGCGCCTCGAAGTACGCGCCGAGCAGCTTGAAGTCGGCGCCGCTCAGGTCCTCGACCATCGGCTGCATCGCGCTGCTCTTGCGCTTGCCGCTCTTGTAGTCGCCGAGCTGGCGCTCGATGTAGCGTGCGTGCTGCCCGGCCAGCCGCGGAAAGGCCGGACTCGAACTCTCGCCGTCGGCGCCGTGGCAGATGAAGCACTTGCCCTGCACGATCTCGACCGCGCGCGGGTCGTCGGCGGCCTGCGCCGGCGTGGCGATCGCCGCCAGCGCGGCAAGCAGCGCGAGCGCCGCCCGGTGCGCCCGGCCTCGGGGGCGGCG
>JAFLDG010000339.1 GCA_017302495.1 Burkholderiales bacterium | reverse complement strand
CTTCGCCGCCGGCGCGACCAGGCCGCGCTGGCTCTCGGCGACCTCGAGCGCGAGCACCGCGTCCAGGTTCGATGCGTCCACCGGCCGGACCGCGAAGCCGTCGGCCGCCGGGTCGGCCCCGGCCGGCGCCTCGAGCCGCAGTTCGGCCGCGCGGGCATGCGCCTGCAGGCCTTCGCCGTAGGCCAGCGTCGCGGAGATGGGCCCGAGCCGGCGCGCCCCCGCCGCGCTGACCTCGATCAGGCTCGAGCGCTTGACGAAGTCGTAGACCCCGAGCGGCGAGCTGAAGCGGGCCGTGCCGGACGTCGGCAGCACGTGGTTCGGCCCGGCGCAGTAGTCGCCGAGGCTTTCGCTGGTGTACGCGCCGAGGAAGATCGCGCCGGCATGCTTGAGCAGCGGCTCCCAGGCCTCGGGCGCGCGCGTGCTGATCTCCAGGTGCTCGGGCGCGATGCGGTTGCTGATCGCGCACGCCTCTTCCATGCTGCGCGTGCGGATCAAGGCGCCGCGGCCCTCGAGCGAGGCGCGGATCACGTCGTGCCGCGGCAGCTGCGGCAGCAGCCGGTCGACCGCAGCCTGCACCGCGTCCAGGTAGGCCGGGTCGGGGCTGAGCAGGAGGCTCTGCGCGAGCTCGTCGTGCTCGGCCTGGCTGAACAGGTCCATCGCCACCCAGTCCGGCGGCGTCGTGCCGTCGGCCAGGACCAGGATTTCGCTCGGCCCGGCGATCATGTCGATGCCGACCTGGCCGAAGACCTGGCGCTTCGCCGCCGCGACGTAGGCGTTGCCCGGCCCGGTGATCTTGTCGACCCGGGGCACGGTCGCGGTGCCCCAGGCCAGCGCCGCCACGGCCTGCGCACCGCCGATCGCGAACACGCGGTGCACGCCGGCTGCAGCCGCGGCGGCCAGCACCAGCGGATTCTTCTGGCCCTGCGGCGTCGGCACGACCATCACGATCTCGCCGACCCCGGCCACCTGCGCCGGAATCGCGTTCATCAGCACGCTCGACGGATAGGCCGCCTTGCCGCCGGGCACGTAGATGCCGACGCGGTCCAGCGGCGTCACCTTCTGGCCGAGCCGGGTGCCGTCTTCGTCGCGGTAGCTGAAGCCGCGCGCGCTGGCCTCGAGCTGGCGTTGGTGGTAGCGCCGCACCCGCGCCGCGGCAGCGAGCAGCGCGTCGCGCTGCGGCGCGGGCAGCGTGTCGAGCGCCGCCCGCAGCTCGCTCGCGCCGATCTCCAGCGCCGCGACCGACGCCGCCTGCACGCCGTCGAAGCGCACGGTGTACGCCAGCACCGCGGCGTCGCCGCGCTCACGCACGTCGGCGATGATCTGCGCCGCGCGCGCCTCGATCGCGGCGTCGGTCTCCGCGGCCAGGTGCTGCAGCGCCCGCAACTCGGCCTCGAAGCCGGGGGCGGCGCTGTCGAGCCGGCGGATCGCGAGCGTCATGTCGGCTGGGGCAGCGTGGCCGCGAGCGCGTCGATCAAGCCACGCAGCGCCTCGCGCTCGAGCTTCAGCGCCGCCTGGTTCACGACCAGCCGCGCCGAAACGTCCATGATGCGCTCGACCTCGCGCAGCTGGTTCGCCTGCAACGTCGCGCCGGTGGACACCAGGTCGACGATCGCGTCGGCCAGGCCGGTCAGCGGGGCGAGTTCCATCGAGCCGTAGAGCTTGACCAGGTCGACGTGCACGCCCTTGTCGGCGAAGTGCTCGCGGGCGATCGCCGTGTACTTGGTCGCGACCCGGATGCGCGAGCCCTGCCGTACCGCCGCCGCGTAGTCGAAGTCGGCGCGCACCGCCACGCTCATGCGGCAGCGCGCGATGCGCAGGTCCAGCGGCTGGTACAGGCCCTCGCCGCCGTGCTCGACCAGCACGTCGCCGCCGGCCACGCCGAGGTCGGCGCCGCCGTACTGGACGTAGGTCGGCACGTCGCTCGCGCGCACCAGCACCACGCGCAGCCCGTCGCGGCTGGTGGGCAGGATCAGCTTGCGACTGCGGTCCGGGTCGTCGGCGAGGGTGATGCCGGCCGCGGCCAGCAGCGGCAGCGATTCGTCGAAGATGCGCCCCTTCGACAGCGCGAGCGTGATCATCGCGGCCGCCTCAGCGGATGCGCTCGATGTCGGCGCCGAGCCGGCGCAGCTTCGCCTCCATCCGGTCGTAGCCGCGATCGAGGTGGTAGATGCGGTCGACGACCGTGTCGCCGTCGGCCACCAGGCCGGCGATCACCAGGCTCGCCGACGCGCGCAGGTCGGTCGCCATCACGGTCGCACCGGACAGCCGCGGCACGCCGTGCACGACCGCCGTGTGGCCGTCGATCTCGATGTGCGCGCCGAGCCGCAGCAGCTCGTTGACGTGCATGAAGCGGTTCTCGAAGATCGTCTCGGTCACGCGCGAGCTGCCGTCGGCGATGCAGTCCAGCGCCATGAACTGCGCCTGCATGTCGGTCGGGAACAGCGGGTACTCGCTGGTGCGCACGTTCACCGGCTTCGGCCGAGCGTCGGCGCGGATGCGGATGCCGCCGTCGCCCGGCTCGACCGTCGCGCCCGCCTCGCGCAGCTTGTCGATCACGACCTCGAGATGGTCGGCGCGCGCGTCGCGCAGCCAGACGTCGCCGCCGGCCGCGGCCACCGCGCACAGGAAGGTGCCGGCCTCGATCCGGTCGGCGATGATGCGGTGCCCGCCCGGCGGCGCATGCAGCCGCGTCACGCCCTCGATGCGGATACGGCTGCCGCCGTGGCCTTCGATGCGTGCGCCCATGCCGATCAGCATCTCGGCCAGGTCGGCGATCTCGGGCTCCTGCGCCGCGTTCTCGAGCACCGTCTCGCCTTCGGCCAGCGCGGCGGCCATCAACAGGTTCTCGGTGCCGGTGACGGTGATCATGTCGGTCGAGATGCGCGCGCCTTTGAGCCGCGCCGCGCGCGCGACGATGTAGCCGTGCTCGACCGTGATCTCGGCGCCCATCGCCTGCAGGCCCTTGATGTGCTGGTCCACCGGCCGCGAGCCGATCGCGCAGCCGCCGGGCAGCGACACCCGGGCCCGGCCGAAGCGGGCGAGCAGCGGCCCGAGCACGAGGATCGACGCCCGCATCGTCTTCACCAGCTCGTACGGCGCCTCCGGTGCGTTCAGGCGCGAGGCGTCGACACGCAGCCCGTCGGGCCGGGCCGGATCGCGCTCGGCGTCCGCGCCCATGTGGCGCAACAGCCGGGTCATCGTCGCCACGTCCTGCAGCTGCGGCACGTTGTGCAGCACCACCGGCTCGTCGCTGAGCAGCGCCGCGCACAGCTGCGGCAGCGCCGCGTTCTTCGCCCCCGACACCTCGACCTCGCCGTTCAGGCGGCGGCCGCCGCGGATGAGAAGTTTGTCCATGACAGCGGTGGCGGGTGGCGGGGAGCGGCCGATCGCCGCGACGGCCGGCGGCGCCGCGCCGCATCGGGCGCGACGGGCGGGCTCAGAGCCTCGGCCGGCCGGCCGCAGCGTCGCCGGCGGCAGCCCACTCGGCCGGGGTCAGCGTCTGCATCGACAGCGCGTGGATCTGCGCGCGCATTCTATCGCCCAGCGCCGCGTAGACCCGCTGGTGCCGACGCACCCGCGACAGGCCCTCGAAGTCCGCGCTGACGATCGTCGCGAAGAAGTGGCGGCCGTCGCCCTCGACCTCGACATGCCGGCACGGCAGGCCATCGGCGATGAAGCGCGCGACCTGGTCGGGGGTGGGTTCGGACATCGGGCGATTATCGGCCGCCGCTCAATGGCGCAGCTTGTAGCCGGTCTTGAGCAGGTGCAGCGCCGCGGCGGAGACGACGACGAAGCTCGTGCCCACCACACCCAGGCTGAGCCACGGCGAGACGTCGCTGACGCCGAAGAAGCCGCGGCGGAAACCGTCGATCATGTAGAAGAACGGGTTGAGGTGGCTGACCGAGTACCAGAACGCCGGCAGCGAGTGCACCGAGTAGAAGACGCCCGACAGCATCGTCATCGGCATGACGATGAAGTTCTGGAACGCGGCCATCTGGTCGAACTTGTCGGCCCACAGGCCGGCGATCAGGCCGAGCGCACCGAGGATGCCGGCGCCGAGCAGCGCGAAGACCACGATCCACGCCGGCTGCGCCAGTCCCGGCGGCGCGAACCACGCGGTCACGACGAACACGCCGAGGCCGACCGCCAACCCGCGCACCATCGACGCACCGACGTAGGCGACGAACCAGGCCCAGTGCGACAGCGGTGTCAGCAGCAGGAACACGAGGTTGCCGGTGATCTTGCTCTGGATCAGCGAGCTGCTGGTGTTGGCGAAGGCGTTCTGCAGCACGCTCATCATCACCAGCCCCGGGATCAGGAAGCGGGTGTAGCTCAGGTCGCCGAACACCTGCACCTTGTCCGAAAGCACGTGGCCGAAGATCAGCAGATACAGCACCGCGGTGAGCACCGGTGCGCCGACGGTCTGGAACGCGACCTTCCAGAAGCGCAGCACCTCCTTGTACAGCAGCGTGCGTGCGCCGCGCAGCGGATGCGCGCGCGCTCACCCCATCGAAGACGCACTGGAGAACATCACCCACTCGATATGCACACTCGAATTCGCCGACCAGCGCCCGTTCTACGATTGGCTGCT
>JAFLDG010000338.1 GCA_017302495.1 Burkholderiales bacterium | reverse complement strand
AGGGTTTTAGTAATAGTGGATGGCGCATTACCCGGACCACTGGCGGTTAATGAAACCGTATAAGTTCCGCGGTGCGCAGCCGGCGCGCGCCCTCGGGCACGCCGCTCGCGGCCTCGAGGTCGGCGTCGTAGACCGGCAGCGCCAGCTCGCGCAGGTCGAGCAGCCGGACGTCGGCGCCGTCGTCGCGCGCGAGCCGCGCCGCGGCCTCGGCCAGCCTGCGGTTCCACGAGCCGGCGCGTGCGCTGCCGGCGATCACGAGCAGGCGCAAGGCGGCCACCGTCAAGCCCCCGCGGCCGCGGCCCGCGGCTCGTTCTGCGGGAACAGGTGGCGCCGCGTCTCGGCGTCGACTTCAGTCTTGAAGACGTACTGGTCGCGCAAGGCGGCCACGCGCTGGGCCGCCGGCCGCGCCGTGATCTCGTCGACCAGCCGCTTCAGGTGCGGCCACGCGCCCCAGGTGTCGTCGCCGACGATGAACGGCACCAGCCGCGCCCAGCCCCACACCGCCATGTCGGCGATCGTGTAACGCTCGCCGAGCAGGTACGGGCGGTCGGCGAGCCGGTCGTTCAGGATGCCGAAGTGGCGCCGGGCCTCGAAGTCGTAGCGGTTGCGCGCGTAAGGCACCGGCTCGGGCGCGTAGACCTTGAAATGCACCGCCTGGCCGGCGAAGGGGCCGACACCGCTGGCGACGAACATCAGCCACGACAGCAGCGCGCCGCGCGCGGCCGGCGTGTCCTCGGGCAGGAAGCGGCCGGTCTTGTCGGCCAGGTAGAGCAGGATCGCGTTGCTGTCGAACACGACCGCGTCGCCGTCGACGATCAGCGGCACCTTGCCGTTCGGATTGAGCTTCAGGAATCCGGGCGCGAACTGCTCGCCCTTGCGGATGTCCACCGGCATCGGCTGCCAGGGCAGGCCGGCCTCCTCGAGGAAGAGCGCGACCTTGCTCGGGTTCGGCGCATGGTTGAAGTAGAACTGGATCATCGCGGCGGCTCCTGCGGGTGGGGTGCGGATTCTGGCGTGCGCGCGATGCCCACGCGCGGCGGCCGGTGTCTGCCGACGTATGCTGGCGGGCCCGCCGAAGGAGACCGCGATGCCCCCGACCCCGCAGCACAAGGCCGAGCGCCTGCGCGAACTGCACCTTGCCGACGGCTGTTTCGTCATCGCCAACGCCTGGGACGCCGGCAGTGCGAAGGCGCTGGCCGGGCTGGGCTTCGCCGCGCTCGCCACCTCCAGCGGCGCGGCCGCCGGCGTGCTCGGCCGCAAGGACGGCGAGATCACGCGCGCCGAGGCGATCGCCCATGCGCGCGCGATCGTCGACGCGGTCGAGCTGCCGGTCTCGGCCGACCTCGAGAACGGCTTCGGCGATGAGCCCGAGGCCTGCGCGCGCACGATTCGCGAAGCCGGCGCGATCGGCCTCGCCGGCGGTTCGATCGAGGATTGCGGCGGCGTCGCCCGGCGCACGATCTATCCGTTCGCGCTCGCGGTCGAGCGGATTGCGGCGGCGGCCGAGGCCGCACGCGCGTTGCCTTACCCGTTCGTGCTGACCGCGCGCTGCGAGAACCTGCTGCGCGGCGTGCCCGACCTGGACGACACGATCGTGCGGCTGCAGGCCTATGCGAAGGCCGGCGCCGACGTGCTGTTCGCGCCGGCGCTGCCCGACCTCGACGCGGTGCGCAGGCTGTGCGCGGCGCTGGACAAGCCGGTGAACTTCATGGTCGGGATCAAGGGCCGGTCGTTCAGCGTCGCCGAGCTGCAGGCGGCGGGCGTGAAGCGCATCAGCCTGGCGACCTCGCTGTATCGCGCGGCGATGGCCGGCATGTTCCAGGCCGCGCGCGAGGTGCAGGAGCAGGGCAGCTTCGGTTACGTCGAGCGTTTGTGAGTGCCCCCAGGGCCAGGCTGCGCCCAGCCCGCCCCCCGTGGGGGTCAAGCAAAGTGGCAGAGCCACGTTTGCTTGAGAGAGGACGCCGTTGAGGCTGCTGCTGCTGTCGGACCTGCACCTCGAGGTCGCGCCGCTCGCGTTGCCCGACCCGGGTCCATTCGACGTCGCGGTGCTGGCCGGCGACATCCACTGCCGCCCGGAGGCGATCGCCGAATGGGTCCGCGCCAGCCCGGTGCTGCGCCGGGCGCGCGCGGTGCTGCTGGTGCCCGGCAACCACGAGTACTACGACGGCAGCCTGAACGCGCGCGCGGCGGCGCTGCGCGCGGCCGCCGCCGCGCCGGACGAGCCGCCGCTGCATCTGCTCGACGGCCACGGGGTCGTGATCGGCGGCGTGCGTTTCGTCGGCTGCACGCTGTGGACCGACTTCGAGCTGCGCATCGATACGCCGCAGGGCACGCAGGCCGACCCGGCGCGCGGCATCGCTGCGGCCGAGCGGGTGGTGGTCGACTACCGCGCGATCGGCTGGGACGGGGCGGGCGAGGTCCGCCGGCTGACGCCCCAGGACACGCTCGAGCTGCACCGCGCGCAGCGCGCCTGGCTGCTCGCCGCGCTGCAGGTGCCGTTCGCCGGGCCGACGGTGGTGGTCACGCACCACGGGCCGCACCGCGGATCGCTCGCGCCGCGTTATGCCGCCGACTGGGTGTCCACCGCGTTCATCAGCGAGCTGCCGGCGGCGTTCTTCGCGGTGCCGGTGCTGTGGGTGCACGGCCACACGCACACCAGCCGCGACTACCGCGTCGGCGGCTGCCGGGTCGTGTGCAACCCGCGCGGCTACGCGCCGGCGGGCCGGCCGCTGCCGGAGAACCCGGCCTTCGATCCGGCCTTCGTCGTCGCGGTCGACGCGGGCGCTTGAACGGATCCGGCGCGCGGGCGGCGCGGCCGGCGGCGCGGGCAGGGCGGACCGAGCGCCGTTTCGGCAGAATGCCGCGTCGCCCGCACGCCCATGCCCGAAGCCGCTCCGCTGCCCGCCGCCGACCGCGACCGGCGCCCGTTCCTGCGCCGCCAGCGCGCGCGGCTGTTCGCGATCCTGCACGAACCGGACCCCGGCAACGTGCTGGCGCGGCTGGCGAACTGGTTCCTCGCCGCGCTGATCGTGGCGAACGCGATCGCGATCACGGTCGAGAGCGTGCCGGGGCTGGATCGCGACATCTATCCGTGGCTGGCCATGTTCGAGGCGGTGTCCACCGGCCTTTTCATCCTCGAATACCTCGGCCGGCTTTGGACCTGCGTCGAGCAAAGGCGGCTCGCGCGCCCGGTGCTCGGCCGGCTGCGTTACGCGCTGCAACCGCTGGCGCTGCTCGATCTGATCGCGATCGTCACCTACTGGACGCCGTGGGACATGCGCTTCCTGCGCGTGGTGCGGCTGGTGCGGCTGCTGCGCATCCTGCACCTGTACGAGTTCGAGGCCGCGCTGGAGCGGCTCGGCATCTCGCTCGCGCGGCGCAAGGAACTGCTGATCGTCGCGGTGGCGCTGATGGCGCTGATGCTGTACCTGGCCTCGGCGCTGCTGTACGAGATCGAGCACGCGCGCCAGCCGGACGTGTTCAGCAGCATCCCGGCCACCTTCTGGTGGGCGGTGGTCACCTTCAACACCATCGGCTACGGCGACATGGTGCCGCTGACGGCGCTCGGCCGGCTGTTCGCCGGGCTGGTGTCGGTGTTCGGCGTCGGCATCTTCGCGCTGCCGACCGCGATCGTCATCGCCGCGATCATCGAGGCCAGCGGCAGCGGCACGCCCTACGTCTGCGACGCCTGCGGCCATCACGGCGTGACCTCGAAGATGCCGCACCGGCACCATTGAACGATCGAGCGGCCATGCCGGCGCACGGCCGGAGCCCGGCCGACGGCCGCCATCGCCGCCGGCGCGGCCGGCGGCGAAGGAACGACCGCGTCACCGGGAGTCGAAGCGCACGGGCATGAACATCGGCGAAGCGGCCGGCGCCACCGGCGTTTCGGCAAAGATGATCCGCCACTACGAGGGGATCGGGCTGCTGCCCGCGGCGTCGCGCACCGACGCCGGCTATCGCCAGTATCAGGAGCGCGACGTGAACATGCTGCGCTTCATCCGCCACGCGCGCGACCTGGGCTTCTCGCTCGAGCAGATCCGCGAGCTGCTCGACCTCTGGCAGAACCGCCGGCGATCGAGCCGGCAGGTCAAGGTGCTGGCCGAGGCGCACATCGCGCAGCTCGATGCGAAGCTGGCCGAGTTGCAGACGATGCGGGCCACGCTCGCACATCTGGTGCAGGGCTGCCACGGCGACGACCGGCCCGACTGCCCGATCATCGAGACGCTGGATTCGGCACGGCCGGTCCTTCCGCGGGGCGGGCGGGACGCGCCGCCGGAGGGCAGGTCAGGGGCGTTGCCGCGGATCCGGCGCTGATCCGGCCCCGGGCGGGCCCGAGGTCGCTCCGCTACACTGGATCCCGTGAAGTCCCGGATGCGCGCGTTGCTGCTGTGGGTCATGGTGCTTGCCATGCCTGCGCAGGGCCTGGCCGCGTCGCTGATGCTGTTCTGCGGGCCGAGCCATCTGCGCATGGTGCAAGGCTTCGCCGCCGCGCATCCGGCAGCGGTGCCGGCGCACGTGCACGAGCGCGGGCACGCCGCGCCGGCCCCGGCGTCGGTGCACAAGGCGCCGGCTGCGGACTCTGCCTCCGCGG
>JAFLDG010000337.1 GCA_017302495.1 Burkholderiales bacterium | reverse complement strand
TTTTTATTGTGGCACTAAAGTTATAGGGCGTTTCGCTTTTCTTGAGAAAATCAGCACGCGAACTCTCGGAGGCGAGACTGATAATACTGTTATTGAGAAGATCGGTTCTCCTAAAACCAAGATGTTTGCCCACAGCGCCAGCGCGACCAGCACGAGCAGCATGCCGCGGGTCTGCAGCACCGCGGCCAGCGTCGCGCGCTCGGCCTCGTCCAGCGTGGCCCACAGCCCGGCGCCGCCGCCGGCGGCGAACAGCGCGAGCAGCACCGCCGGCGCGGCCAGCGTCGCGATCAGGCGCCTGTCGACGTGCTTCAAGGCGCTCAGCCGGCCGGGCCCAGCATCTGCGCCACCTTGGCGGCCAGGTCCTTGGTCGAGAAGGGCTTGGTCATGTAGGCGTCGGCGCCGACGCCCAGGCCCTTGTCGACGTCGGTGTCGCGGCCCTTGGCGCTGAGCATCAGCACCTTGGTGCCGCGCAGCGCCTCGTCCGCGCGCAACTCGGCGCAGACCTCGTGGCCGCTCTTCCTCGGCATCATCACGTCGAGCAGCACCAGCGCCGGGCGCTCCCGCCGGATCGTGTCGATCGCCTCCTGGCCGTCGCGCGCGACCAGCACCGCGTAGCCGGCACGCTTCATCAGGTATTCGAGCGAGACGACGATGTTCGGCTCGTCGTCGGCGATCAGGACCTTGTGACTCATGCCGTGTCTCCCGGTGGGTCGTTCCGGCGCAAAGGTAGCGTGAACCAGAAGCATGCACCTTGCGCGGTGTCATCGCGCAGGCCCATGCGGCCGCCGAAGTGCTCGACGATCTGGCGGCTGATCGGCAGGCCCAGGCCGGTGCCCTGCGGCCGGTTCAGCGCGTCGCCGCCCTGGCGGAACTTCTCGAAGATCAGCGCGCGCTGCGCGGGCGGCACGCCGGTGCCGTTGTCCTGCACCTCGATGCGCAGCGCATCGGTCTCGACCGCCAGTCGAAGCTGCACCCGGCCGCCCTCGGCCGGCACGAACTTCGCCGCGTTGCCCAGCAGGTTCAGCAGCACCTGCGTCAGCCGGTCGGCGTCGGCGCGCAGCGTCGGCACCCGGTCGGGCAGCTCGAGTTCGAGCACCGCCCCGCGCTCGCGGAACACCTCGCGCGTGGTCGACGCGGCGTGCTCGACCAGCGCCTTCAGGTCGACGTCGCTGTTGTGCCACTCGGCGTGGCCGGACTCGATCTTCGCCATGTCCAGCACCTGGTTCACGAGCCGGCTCAGGCGCTCGGTCTCGGCGACGACGATGCCGACAAACTCCTGCCGCTGCGCGGCGGGCATCTCGGGGTCGTCGCGCATCAGCTCGGCGAGCGCGCGGATCGAGGTCAGCGGCGTGCGCAGCTCGTGCGTGACCGACGACATGAAGTCGTCCTTCAGGCGGTCCAGGCTCGTCAGCTGCTCGTTCGCGCGCCTGAGCTCCTCGGTCACCTGCTCCAGCCGGTGCGAGTAGGCGCGGATCTGCGACGCCTCGTCGAGGATGCGCAGCACGTCGTCGAGCGCGAGCGACTCCTCCTCCGCCACCGAGGCCACCATCACCCGGGCCGACGCGCTGCCGATCGCGCCGGCGAGCTGGGTCTCGACGAACTGCACCAGTTGCGCGTCCGGCTGCAGCGCGTCGCGGCCGGCCACGCCCTGCCGGCGCGCGAAGTCGTCGAACAGCGCCTGCGCACGCGGCAGGCCCAGGAAGCGGCCGAGCAGCGGCAGCAGGTCGGCCACGCGCGCGCGGCCGCGCCAGAACACCGGCCCGCTGCTCGCGGTGCGCCGGAACACGTCGACGAAGAGCAGCGCCTGGCTGGTCTCGCGCGCGGTGGGCGCGCGCCACAGCGACACCGCCACGTACAGCCCGGCGTTGGCCAGCAGGCTCCAGAACAGCGAGTGCGTCAGGTAGTCCAGCCCTTGCAGCCCGAACAGCGCCTCGGGCCGCAGCAGCGCCAGCCCGAAGGCGCCGTGCGCGAGGAAGCCGGCCTCGAGCCAGCCCGATTTCGCGAACGACGGCAGCAGCAGCGTGTACAGCCAGACGGCGAAGCCGGCGAGCAGCCCGGCGAGCGCGCCGGCGCGCGTGCCGCCCTTCCAGTAGATGCCGCCGAGCATCGCCGGCGCGAACTGCGCGACCGCCGCGAAGCTGATCAGCCCGATCCCGACCAGCGCGTAGGCCTCGCCGGCGAGGCGGTAGTAGAGGTAGCCGAGCAGCAGGATGCCGACGATCGCCGCGCGCCGGATGCCGAGCAGGAAGCCGGTCAGGTCGCCGCCGTGCGCGGCCTGCGCCGCCCGGAAGCGCCGCGTGCGCAGCAGCAGCGGCATCACCAGGTCGTTGCAGACCATCGTCGAGACCGCGATCGCCTCGACGATGACCATGCCGGTGGCCGCCGACAGCCCGCCGACGAAGGCCAGCAGCGCCAGCCCCTGCTGGCCGGCGGCCAGCGGCAGCGTCAGCACGAAGCCTTCGGCATTGGCGCCGGCGCCGAAGTGCAGCCGGCCGGCGAGCGCGATCGGCAGCACGAACAGGTTGATCAGCAGCAGGTACAGCGGGAACACCCAGGCGGCGCGCTTCAGGTGCCGCTCGTCGACGTTCTCCACCACCATCACCTGGAACTGCCGCGGCAGGAACAGCACGCTCAGGCCCGACAGGATCGTCAGCGCGAACCACTGCTCGTAGGCGAAGGCCTTGCCCTGGCCCAGCGTGAGCAGCCGCGCCAGTTCCGGCACCGCCTGCGCGCGCGCGAACAGGTCGCCCAGGCCGTCGAACACCCCCCAGACCACGAAGGCGCCCACCGCCAGGAAGGCCAGCAGCTTGACCACCGACTCGAAGGCGATCGCCGCGACCATGCCTTCGTGGCGTTCGGCGCTGTCGAGATGCCGCGCGCCGAAGACGATCGTGAAGCCGGCCAGTGCCAGCGCCACGTACAGCGTGCTGTCGGCCCACCAGGGCGCGGCGGCGGCGCCGGCCGCGCCGGCCGGCTGCGTCATCAGCGCGTAGGCCACCGCGATGCCTTTCAGCTGCAGCGCGATGTAGGGCACCAGCCCGACCACGGTGATCATCGTCACCAGCCCGGCCAGCGTCTGGCTCTTGCCGTAGCGGCTGGCGACGAAGTCGGCGATCGAGGTGATGCGGTAGGCGCGCGCGATGCGGATCATCTTGCGCAGCAGCATCCAGGCCAGGATCATCGCCAGCATCGGGCCCAGGTAGATCGGCAGGAACCAGACGCCGCCGGTGGCGGCGCGGCCGACGCTGCCGAAGTAGGTCCAGGCGCTGCAGTACACCGCCATCGACAGTGCGTAGACCCACGGGTTGCCGATGATCGAGCGGCCGGCCGCGGCGCGCCGGTCGCCGAAGCTGGCCACCGCGAACAGCAGCAGCAGGTAGGCGAAGGCGACGCCGACGACCAGCGGCGCGGCGACCATCAGCCGTCCCGGCCTTCGAGGGTCAGCGCCAGTGCGCCGATCAGCAGCGCCCAGATCGCGAACAGCGCGGTCGGGAACAGCGGCAGGCCGAGTACCGCCAGATCCCGGTCCCACAGCGCCAGCAGCGGGAAGTTGAACAGCGCCAGCGCGGCGCAGAACAGCGCCAGCAGCCGCTGCGAGCGCAGGCCTTCGCGCATCGATGTCTCCCGGTCGTCGGGTCCGGTGGCACCGGGCCCTGCGGCGGCCTATTCTGGCGGCCGGGCTGACCCGGGTCTGACGCGGCTCGCGCCGGCGCTCAGGGCTCCAGACCGGCCCAGCCGTAGACCTCGCGGCCCATCGCGTCCACCGTCTCGGGGCGGTCGAGGCCGGGCAGGTCGGGGTCGACGGCATAGCCCTGGCGCGTCAGCAGCAGCGACAGCATGCGGTACGACGGCCGGAAGCCCGCCACCGCCTCCGGCGCGATGTGCAGCGCCTGGCCGGGCCGCTGCGGATGCAGTTCGTCGCGCAGGTAGAAGGCCTCGAAGCTCGCCAGCCGCCAGCGGCCGTCCCGGCGCTCGGCGCGGTACAGGAAGCGGGCGTGGCTGGACAGGCAGATGTCGACGCCGTCGAGCACGCCGGGGATGTCGATCGTCGCGCCCAGGCTCGCGACGGCGCGGTCGCCGTTCAGGCGCACGGCCACCGGGCCGAGCCGGTGCGTGGCGCGAACGCCGCGCCGGGCCATGTCGATCGAGCGCTCGACGAACTCCGGCCCGCTGCCGTCGAACCAGCTGATGCGCACCACCGCGTCGGGGTGGAAGCAAGCGCGCATGCGCGCCCAGCGGCCGAGGTCGCGGCACTCGCGCTCGGCGAGCACGAGTTGCGTGACCGCACTCACGTCGGCCGCGTCGAGCACGGTGCGGGGCAGGGAAGAATTCATGAGGCGGCTCGCTGCGCGGGCGCGATCGTACGCGCCGGGCGCGGGGCCCGCCGCCGCGGCTGGCACAGTTGCGGCTGTGCACCGCCAGCAGGACATCGGATGACCCGCAAGACCGCCGCCGCCACGAACCCGACCCCGGCGAAGACCCGGCGCGCCGCGCGCCCGGATCCGACTCGGGCCGCGGCCGCCGTCGGCGCGCCCACCGCGCCCAACGCGCCCACCGCATCCACCGCACCCACCGCATCCACCGCACCCACCGCACC
>JAFLDG010000336.1 GCA_017302495.1 Burkholderiales bacterium | reverse complement strand
GCAGCGCGCGCGCGTGGCGCTGCTGCGCACGCTGCTCGCCGAGCCGCGCGCGCTGCTGCTGGACGAGCCCTTTTCCAAGCTGGACACCGCGCTGCGCGCAGACTTCCGCCGGCAGGTCTTCGACCATGCGCGCGCGCGTGGGCTGCCGATGCTGCTGGTCACGCACGACGAAGCCGACGCCGCAGCCGCGGGCGGCCGCATCGTGCGCCTGGGCGAACCGTGAACCGCGGCCCGTCGCCGCCCCAAAGGAGGACTCGATGGACATCCGGGCCCTGAGCTTCGACACCGGCGGCACGATCCTCGACTGGCACGGCGGCCTCGTCGCCCGGCTCGCCGCGGTGGCCGGCGAAACTGCCGCCGGGCGCGACCTGCATCGCGTCGTCAACGACTGGCGGCGGCGCGCGATGAAGCGCATCGTCGGCCAGGTGCAACCGGCCTTCAACATGGACGGCGTGCATCGCGACACGCTCGCCGAGACGCTGGACGCGGCCGGGCTGCAGGCGCTCGGCGGCGCGGAGCGCGAGCAGCTGTTGCGCGGCTGGTACGAACTCGACGCCTGGCCGGACTTCGCGCCCGCCCTCGCCGCGCTGCGCCGCGCGCTGCCGGCGGTGTCGTTCACGATGCTGCCGACCGCGCTGGTGATGAGCGTGTCGCGCCGCAACGCGCTGGCCTGGGATGCGATCGTCTCGTGCGAGATGATCGGCGTGTACAAGCCCAACCCCGAGGCCTACGCGACCGCGGCGCGCTGGATCGGGCTGGCGCCGGAGCAGATCCTGATGGTGGCCTGCCACAACTTCGACCTGAACGCGGCGCAGGCGGCGGGCTTTCGCACCGCGTTCGTGCGCCGCCCCGACGAATGGGGGCCCGAGGGCCCGCCCGAGCCGAACCCGAACCGCCGCTACGACTTCGTCGTCGACGGCTTCGACGAATTGCGCCGGGCGGTCATCGGCACCGGTTGAGGGCAGGCCCGGCGGTTCACGCCGCCTCGACCCAGCCGTCGACGGTGTAGTCGCCATCGAGCCAGCGCAGCACCTCGGCGGCCATCGGGTGTTCGACGGCTGCGTAGCGCGCGCGCAGCCGCGCCCGGTCGTCGCCCAGGGCATCGAGGCCGCGGTCCTGCAGCGCGTGCAGGTCTTCTTCCAGCATCGCGGCGAGCGGCTCGCCGGCCAGCGCGCGCGCCGCTTCCCGGAACGCCGCCATGTAGGCATAACCGTCGCCCTCGCGATAGCCGGCGGCCAGCGTGGCCGCGGGGATCAGGCTCAGCTGCGGCTGCAGCGCCGGGTTGATCGCATGCGCCGCGACGTGGCCGGCGATCGTGTGCCGTCGCCCGGTGAAGCCGCGCAGATGCAGGAAGCGCGACATGCGCGGCCCGTCGTTGACCGGGTAGTTGTCCCACAGCGTCGGCTTGCGCTGCAGCGCATCGGCCACGCGCGCCAGGTGGCCGGGGCCGAACTCGCGGGCGCAGATCTCCTCGCCCGTCCAGTAGACGCCGACCTTCGGGTCGAGCCGGCGCCCCAGGTCCTGCAGGTAACCGGGTGGCCGGGCGCCGAACACGACATCGAGCATCCGGTCGTCGGAATAGTAGGTCGGGCACATCAGCACCCGGCCGGCGCCGGTGTGCGCCTGCGCCGTGTGCACGATCTCGGCCTCGAGCGCGGCGAGGCCGGACACGTCGCCGCGCGTGTCGTCGAACAGGATCGCGAGGTCGTCGAGGCCGATCGCATCGAGCGACCGGACCTTGGCGGCGAAGGCGCGCTTCGCCTCGCCGTCGAAACCGCGGTACAGCTCGTAGGGGCTCAGGCCTATGCCGAAGCGCAGGCCGAGGCCGCGGCAGTGCGAAGACAGGTCGGCCAGCTCGGCGAGCGCGGCGTCCGGATGCGGCTCGCGCCAGCGGCGGCGCAGGAAGGCGTCGGCTTTCGGTGCGTAGTGGAACCAGGCGAAGCCCAGTGCGCGCAGCCGCGTCAGCGCCTGCTTGCGGTCCGCGTGCGGCCAGGGGCGGCCGAAGTAGCCCTCGATGACGCCGAGTTCGGGAACCATGACGGCCGCGCGTCGACGATCAGAAGACCAGGACCTTGTCGGCCTCGGCGGTCCAGTCCGCCAGCTGCGCCAGGGTGCCGCGCGTCGCGCCGTCGATCAACTCGTCGTCGCGCAGGCCGCGGGCGTCCATGCAGGTGCCGCACAGGGCCACGCCGCCCTTGCGCGCCACCTTGCCGAGCATGATCTGCACGTTGTAGTAGCCCTCGGGCACTTTCTGCCCGCTCTTCGCGCAGGCCACGGCGTCGGCCATCAGGAACAGGCGCACGGCCTGGCCTTCGCGCGCCGCGAGCGCGCCGGCCAGGCGCAGCGCGTTGTACGCGCGCTCGTTGCCGTAGGGTGCGTCGTTGACGATGAACAGGGTGCCGCTCATGCCTCGCCTCGCTTCGGCCCTCGGGATCAGCCGCGCGCCACGGGCAGGCCGGCGGCCCGCCACTCGCTGACGCCGTCGATCGTCCGGCGGGCGCGATAGCCGTGGGCGCGCAGCAGCTTCACGGCTTCTTCGGACATCAGGCAGAAGGGGCCGCGGCAGTAGGCGACGATGTCCACGTCGCGCGGCAGTTCGGCCAGCCGGTGCGCCAGCTCCGGCAGCGGCATCGAGCGGGCGTAAGGCAGGTGCGCGGCGTCGAACTCGCTGCTCGGGCGCACGTCGAGCACCACCACCTCGCCGCGCCTGGCCTGGGCCAGCAGTTCCTTGCGGCCGATCTGCGTCAGCCGTTCCGGCTCCGCCACCATCTGCTGCAGCGCCAGCCGCAACTCGACCAGGTGTTCCTCGGCCACCTGCCGCAGCGTCACGCCGAGCGGCGCCACGTCGGCCCCGCTGAGCCGGTAGATCATGCGCTTGCCGTCGCGCCGCACCTGGACCAGCCGCGCTTCCTTCAACGCCTTCAGGTGGGCGCTGGCCAGCTTGACGTCGATGGCCACCTCGCCGGCGACGGCCTCGACCGCCTTCTCGCCCTGGGCCAGCATCTCGAGGATCTCCAGCCGCTTCGGGCTGGCCAGGGCCTTGCCGACCCGGGCGACCTGCTCGTACAACAGATCCTTCAGTGCGCGTGCCTCCATAGTACTTATTCTAACAGACATTAGAATGATAGCTGGTCCGCGAGAACCCGCGCTCAACGGCGCCCGGGCCATCAGCGACCCGATCGACCTGGACCACGACGCCCCCACGTCGGCGGACCGGAGGTCGTGGCCGTGAGGCGCCTTCGCTGCCGCAGCACGTCGACGACCCGTCGAGCGGCCAGCCCTGCGGCCGGGCTGGCCTCGGCCCGATCAGAACCCGAACTCGCCCCACCACCGGCCGCGCGCATGGTCCAGCCGCACGCGCCGCGGCGCGAGCCGGCGGGCGGCCGGGGTGTCGATCGGCGTCACCGGCTGCCGACCCAGGTGCTCGGCCCGCTCCATCGTGCAGGCTTGGGCCGTCACCGGGCGGAAGCACAGCCGCAGCATGTCGGTCACCGCGACCGACTCGCCGTTCGGCAGCACATCGTGGAACCGCACCGTCTTGCGTACCAGGCACGAGAAGAGCAGCTCGAGCTCCACCACCAGCGGCGCGCGGCGCGCGGCGAGCGCCAGCGCCGCGGCGCGCGACCACTCGAGCTCGACCGGGCGGCCGTTGATCGTCACCACCGCGGTCGAGCGCCCGTCGGCGTGCCGTTCGACGACGGGCCGCTCGCGCATCGGCAGAGGCATCAAGTCGGTCGACGCATCCATGGTGGCTCTTCGTCGTGGTTCGGGTCGAGGCGGAGCATACCCGGCACCCACCGGTCGCGCCCTGCCCGCCCGCCCCGGCCACCCACGCGGACCACCCGCCCGGGATCGGTGCCGGCGCCACGCCGATCGGCCTGCCGGGCCCGGCCGTCAGCCGTCGCGACCCGCGCCCGAATCGGTCGCGCCGCGGGCCGAGAGGATTCAGCCCACGGGTCGGCGCGCAAGCCAGTGGTCGAGCGAGACCACGCCCGCACCCCGGCTCATCAGGTAGAGCAGGACCGCGGCCCAGGTGCCGTGCGTCGCGTAGGCGCCGGGATAGACGAAGAGCTGGATCACCAGCGTCATGCCGAGCAGCGCCAGCGCCGCGAAGCGGGTGCCCAGGCCGATCAGCAGCAACAGCGGGAAGACGTGCTCGGCCAGCGCCGCCATCGGCGCGGCCAGCGCCGGCGCGAGGAACGGCAGCCGGTACTCGTCCTGGAACAGCGCGACCGCCGACTCCGACAGCCGCGGCCAGCCGAGCGCGAACTCGCCGCCGACGATGTTCAGCTTGAAGCCGCTGACCTTGGTCTGCCCCGAGTTCCAGAACACCGCCGCGATCGAGAAGCGCGCCAGCAGCGCGACCGGCGAATGCGGGATGCGGTCGAACCAGGCGTTGGCCCGCTCGGCGAGCCGGGCGATTGCCGTGGGCTGCGCCGCGCGCCTGGCCGAACCGCCGGCGCTCGCCTGCGAAGGGGTGCTCGGGCTCATGCGAGGCCTCCTGCGAATCAAAGGTCGGTATCGCGGCCGCGCAGCGCGACGAGCGCGCCATGGCGCAGCAGCCGCGCGAGCGTCGCGCCGAGGTCGAACCCGGGGTCGAC
>JAFLDG010000335.1 GCA_017302495.1 Burkholderiales bacterium | reverse complement strand
ATGTCCATGGTGATCACTCCTCATCCCCAGCTGCACAAAAAAACAGCAGGGTAGGTTGAACACCTGGCTCAGTTTTGGATCGGCACAGCCCTCAAAAGTGGCTCAGTTTTCGGTCGGCGCCAACAGGACTTGGCGTCCGGATCCGTCTCGACAAGGTCGAGCTGGCGGTCGTCGATGGAGACGAATCGCACCGAGTCGTCGAAACAGTGGGCATCGACGCTGCGGGAGAGGAACTCGTTCAGCTCGATCTGCGCCACAAGCAGGCGAGCGAAGGCCTGCATCCTGTCGAGCAGATCCCTCGGTGGCCCGCGCTCGGGAAAGAGAAGCGGCGAGAGGTAACGCTTCAACGATTGACCCATGCGCACGTCATCGAGCTTCAGGCTCTCCGCTGGCGCGGTCATCAACTTCCACGCGAGCAGGTCGTTGATCGCGTCCCAGTGAACGTCAAGGCGGCCTTGTTGCTCCTCTACGAAGGACTGGCCCGTCATGCGGTGCGGTACCAGCGCCTCGTACGCGTGAAGGCTGGCCAGTACCAGCAGTTCGAACGCCGTCGTGTCCGCCAGCGTGGCCTGGCAGCGCTGCAGTTCGACCTGTCGCTCGCGATGTGCCGCCACCAGCACATCGTGCACCTTGAGCGACTCGCCCAAATCAGCGCTGAGAGCGCTGGCCGACCGCAAGTCCCGCAGGTGCGGCGAGTCTGGCGTGAGCACCAGGCGCGCTCGCCGCATCGCGACGACCAAGGCCCCTGGCGCCATGCGTGCAACGCGCTCCACGAGCCCGCCGATGCGCACCCGTGCTTGCGACAGGTAGCGCGCGAGCGCGAGCGTGCCGGCCTCCGTGCACCAGTCTTCGGGGCCACAGGCACCGACAAGCTCGCTGCCCCAGAACCAGTTGTCTCGCTCGTGCCGCGTCGGCTTGAGCTTCCCTGACGCTTGCGGCTTTCCGTCGAGGTAGGCATCGAAGGCGGCCTGCCGTGCATCGATGGGTGAACGCCCCTCGTCGAGCAAACACCGATAAAGCCGATCGAAGTACCCCTCGCCTGGTCCGGCCACTCCTGGCCGGCTTGGGGATGCCGATTGCGGTGTTGCGCCAGCCACCGTGGGTCAGCCCGACAACAGGTCCGGTCGATGCGCCTTCAGCCAGGCCAGCACGTGCCGCTGCAACGCCTTCGCGCTGGCCAGGCACTCGGCTGCCACGGCATCGGGGATGAGATCGCCCGAGTAGTCGGACAGGTTGCGTTGCTTGCGCAGCGCGTCGAGCACGATGACCTGAGCCGGGGCGACGCCCACGCTGATGGTCAGGGTCTGGATGGCGGTTTGGTGGTGTCCGGGCTTGCTGGTCAGCGTGCGGTAGCCGTTGGCCTGTAACGCCACCATCGACAGCTGCATGATGGCCTTGTAGGCCGCGTCGAAGCGGTTCTCCGCGCTCAAGCCGGCCAGTTGCGCATCGGCCAGGTTGCGCTGTGCGGCGGCCAGGAGCTTGCCGATCGTGGCCGCATCCGGCTGGATCACGTCAAGGCTGATGCCCAGCAAGTTCTTCAAGGTCATGGGCGTTGCCGATCAGGAAGATCTTTGGGCGCGACAGCACGTCCCGCAGGAAAGGCTCCGAGCGAGCCTTCGCCGCAAACTCGTCAGGCGCGAAGACCTTCGGATTGATCTCGCGGCCCAGCGTGGTCTGGGCCGGATACAGGGCCTCGACCACGTCACGGAAGCCGGCTTCGCCGACCAGGAGCACGTCGATGTCGCTGCCTGCCGATTCATCTCCGCGGGCGACCGAGCCGAAGACGAAGGCCAGTTTCACGCGCCCGGCCAGCGGCGCCAGCGCTGCCGCGAGCACGTCGCCCAGGCCCGAAGTCTTGCGCAGGATGCTGGCCAGCTCGGCGAAGATCGGACCGCTGGTGTTGGCGCTGTAGACCTGCTGGTTGCCGCGCCTTTCGCGCCGCAGCAGCCCCGCCTCGGCCAGCTTGGTGAGTTCACGCGTGATCGTGCCGGCCGGCAAGCCCGTGCGGCGGGCCACCTCCCGGCCGTGCAGCGCTTCTTCCGGGCGCAGCAACAGCAGCCCGAGCACGCGGCGGCGGTATTCGGGGAACAGCAGGGAGGCCACAGATTGATGCATGGAAGGCGTCGATTGTCGCTTTATTTGCATCGTTCTGCCAAGGTACGGACGCGGACTGCGGGGATCAAGCCGCCTGGTCCTTCAGGTGCAGCAGGCGGTGCACCAGCGCGTGCATGTTCGTGTAGGGCTGCGTGCCATCCTCGGCCTTGTGTCCTGCAGCCTGCAACGCTTCGGTTCGCGCCGTGGCGACATCCAGGCGCTCGCGCGTCACGGCCCAGTACGAGCCCCGACCCTTGGCGTAGCCAGCCACGTGCGCCCGAAGCCTGGCGAGGGCCTCGTCTCGGTGGAGTGGCGCGAACACGTCCTCGAAGTGCAGCAGCAGCCAAAGTTCGAAGCAAGGCACGGACACCACGGCCTCGAAGGGCACCTTGACCCGTTCGTCGTTCTCGAGCCGCCCGCTCAATGCTGCGACACGCTGCAATGCAGTGTGGTAGGTGTGGTGCTCGTCGCGGTCGAACACGACGACGACCCGATCGAAGCTCCTTGTATGGATGCCGAGTGCCCGTTGGCCGTCCGTGAACAGACGCTCGGCGTACTCGACGATGCTGAGCGGCTCGGTGCCGTGGATTGCAGGTTGGACCTGCACGTTGGCCGACGGCAGCCGCAACTGCTGCCGGATCTCGCCCAGGTACAAGGGCTCGGTCTTCGCCCCCTCGCACACGATGAGCAAGCGCTCTGCGGGCTGCCGCTGTGCCTTGCGTCGCAGCAGTTCCCGAGCCGCTTGGCGGTGTTTGGGCTGACCGTCCTTGCCCATCGGGCGTTCGGGCGCTCAGACCGTCACCGGCGAACCCGGAGCTGGGGGCGCGGAAGGCGCGACCACCGACGACGCCGTCTCCGGCAAGTCGGAGAACATCGGCACCGCCCCGTACCGCCCCATCAGGTAGCCACGCTCCCACGCCTCGTGCTTGCGCGGGCTGAAATCCGACAGCGGAAAAATCCTGGTGGCCTGTGTCTCGTCCTTCTCGGCGAACCACACCTGATCGCGCCTGAACAGCGTGTGATCGAGCAACGACGTGTCGTGCGTGCTGAAGACCAGCTGAGCCCCGCGCGGGTTCAGCACCGGGTCGTGGAACATGCCGACCAGGCGCCGGACCAGTAAGGTGTGCAGGCTGCGATCCAGTTCATCCACCACCAGCACGCGGCCATGCTTGAGCACATCCAGCACCGGCGCGGCCAGGCTGAACAGGCGCTGCGTGCCTTCGGATTCCTCGTGCAGCTCGAACTTCGCGCTGCCCTGCTCGGTGCGGTGCTCGAAGATCGGAAAGAGGAACTCCCCTTCCTCCTGCCGGGCCTGGGCGACACCCCCGGGCTGAAACATCACCTGGCCGCGCAAGCCCTTGCGCGGCACAGCCGACACCTCGGCGATGGAGATGTCTGCCGTCGCCAGAAAGTCTCGAACCGCGGCGCGACCCTCCTTCGATTCCAGCAGCGCTGTCGTGAACGCGTGGTCGATGAAGGCGCCCGCCGGCAGGTACACCAAGCCTTGCATCAACCACCGCGCCACCGGGCCGAGCAACTCGCTGTTGAGCTGCGCCGCCGTCGACAGGAACAGCGCATTGGGCCGCGTGCTCTCCTGCCAGAGCTTGCGCGGGCCCGTCAGGTAAGCGCTGAACTCGTAGACGTAGCGTTCGCCACTGTCGTCGAGGCGGCGGCTGAACCACTGTGTCGGCTTCGCGGTGCGCCAGACCATCAGCTGCTCGCTGACGATGCGATGGGCCGTCATCGCGAAGCTGTACTGATGACGGATGCCGTCGACCAGGAAGCTGGCCTCGAACTCGGTAGGCTGGCTGGCAGTAGCCGGGTCGAGCCGGAAAGGCTGGACGTTGTAGGTCTGCCCCGGCTGCACGACCGTGGCCGACTCGGCCACCATGGCCCGAAGGTAGTTCAGCGCAAAGAGCAGCGTGCTCTTGCCGCTGGCATTGGGCCCGTACAGCACCGCCGAGCGCACAGCCTGTGGCAGCGCCTTCAGCCCAGTCGGTGCCAGGTGCGTCTCGGCCAACTCCTTGTCGGCCGGCGCCGCCACCAAGCTCAGGGACTGTTCGTCCTTGATCGACCGGAAGTTGCGGATGCGGAACTCGAGCAGCATGATCGGCTCCGGTTGAATATTTAGGACATTCTTGCACACGAACTTCTGAAGGAGCGATAATTTTTGTACGACTTCCGAGGATGCGCGGCTCGCCGGCGCCTCAGTGCAGTGGCAACGGCCCCTTCGCCGTTCGCCACGCCTCCATATCGATCTCCCGATCCACTCGCCACGCCAGCCGCTGCCGTACTACCCAGCGCACTGTGGCCACGGTCGCCAACACCACCGCCGCCGCGGGCACGAAAAGCACCATCCCCGCGTCCCCCATACAGGCCGTCATGCCGACGAAGCCCGCGGCCTGTTGGCGCCGACCGAAAACTGAGCCACTTTTGAGGGCTGTGCCGATCCAAAACTGAGCCAGGTGTTCAACCTACCCTGCTGTTTTTTTGTGCAGCTGGGGATGAGGAGTGATCACCATGGACAT